>JBKJUN010000305.1:0-1540 GCA_046590555.1 Bryobacter sp.
CACCTGGCAGATCCACCACCAGCGCACTCAAGTCTTCGGGCCAATGGAAGCACCCCTTCTCCAGCCGCTTGGCGCACACCCTGAGTCCACTGTCATCAAACAACAGCATCATCAATCGAGTTCTTGTCTTGTAAGACCAGGAAAAAAAGTGGCCGCCCAGCGGATTCCTTCCCCCTCGTGTCTCGAACCAGACCGAAGAGTCTCTCGAAGCTCTTGCGCATATCGGTTTGCTCGAGACGCGTAAATGGAAGGATGCATCTGGGACAGCCAAGCTGTCGACATTCGGATGACATTCGCGATGACATTCGCAGGGCCGCAATCAGGCAAGAGAATCCCTCGAACAAGCTCCTATGCTTCGTCATGTAATCGAGGAAGCCGTCTTGCGAAAATTGGGCCTCGATTTCCTCGACGTCTGCACGCAAACACAGTGCAAACGCCCCTCAAGTGGATCATCGGAAGAAAAACGAATGGTCGCCGGCCTGCAACTTCCCGCCCCTTCGCACATCCCCAGAACTCCGCAGTGCTGATAGGATCAAATCAGATGAAGCTAACCGCCGTATTTCAAAAAGTGCCTGAAGGCTATATAGCTTTCGTCGAAGAACTGCCCGGCGCAAATACGCAGGGAGCCACGATCGAAGAAGCCAGATCCAACCTCGCCGAAGCGGTCAGCTTGGTTCTGGACGCGAATCGCCAATTAGCTGAAGAGTTCCTGGGTAGCGCTGAAGTAATCCGTGAGCCTTTTGCCCTTCCTGCTGCATGAAGCGGATTGATTTGATTCGTTATCTGGAACGGAACGGCTGTGAATTGTTGCGTGAGGGCAACAATCATTCGATATTCGTGAACCGGGCTTCAAAGCGCTCAACAGCCGTGCCGCGTCATCGCGAAGTAAACGATTTTCTCGCCCGCAAAATTTGCGACGATCTTCAAGTCCTGCGACCTTAAGTGGCAACACTTCTCGCTCCGCTTACGCGCCAGCTTGCGGCAGGTGCTTTCGGAGCAAAACCCTTGTGTTCCCTGGCTGGGGCCTAATGAGGCGGCCAAGAGGGGCCTAGATCTGACAGCCAAACGCAGACTCGGTAAACCCACCAGCCACTGAACAAGGCACCTCTACGCTCGATGCGTTCAGCATCCAATTCCACTTCACCCGCGTCAGCCGGCCATTGTTCGTACCGCCACCCTCGTCATAGAAATAATCCGTCCGCTGGCAGCGATCCTTCGTCCAGTTCCCGGACACCTGCGTCAGCTTCCGCATCTGCAAATTACGCTTGTAGGAATCATAAGAGAACTCCGTCTTGATTCCTTTGGCATCGGTCTTTGTCGCCGTCGTGCCATCCGCATTGTAGGTGTAGTGAACAGTCCCATTCTCTGGATTGGCAGCCCACAGCAGCCGACTCTGCGTCGCCGTATCGTAAGCGAAAGTGCGAGTCTGCGTCACCCCATCCCGAGGCATCGAAACGCTCACCAGCTTGCCCGCCACGTCACAGCCATAGCTCGTAGTGTAAGTCCCGCCTCCAGGCCGGGGCTCGGTCACCAGCGTCAT
>JBKJUN010000398.1:0-1968 GCA_046590555.1 Bryobacter sp.
CTGACTGTTGCGATTGAGGAAGAAGTCATTGGCATTAAGCGCGTTGTTGCGCAAGTACCAGTAGAGGCTGCCGTGGAAGTCTTTGGTGCCTGATTTGGTAACCAGGTTGATGCTGGCACCACCGTTACGGCCATACTCAGCCTGATAGCTGTTGAGCAGAACCTTAACTTCCGCGATGGCATCGAGGCTGGTCATCCCGTTAAAGCCGCCCACGCCATCGGCATCGTTTCCGGATTGCCCGTCGGATGACATCGTGTTCATTCCGTTTCGTTGCCCACCAATGTTTGGCGTGTTCGTTCCGAAGGTACCGCCCAGGGCATTTTCATCGGCACCCGTACCGACGCCTGGCAAGACTCTCAGCAGTGAGATTACGTCGCGCCCGCGTGTCATCAATTGGTTAAGTTGCTTGCCGGAAAGCTCTGCTGAATTGCCTGAACTGGTAGTTTGCACCGTGGCTCCGATGGCTTCAACAGTGATTCGTTCGCTTACAGCTCCGATCGCCATCTGCAGAGAACCAACCGCCAGTCTCTGCGTAGCCGTCAATACAAGACCTGTGCGCTCCAGAGTCTTAAACCCGGTTTGCTCTACCGTCAGGTTGTAGGTTCCTGGCAGCACCGCATTAAATACAAAGTCGCCGTTCTCGTTTGTTTTGACGGAGCGGACTCCATCGGTTGCCTTGCTGCGAAGCGTCGCAGTGGCGCTGCCGATCGCTCCGCCGCCTGAATCCGTAACGGTGCCCGTGACGCTGCCAGTGATTGTCTGGCTCCAAGTTGCGAGGGTAGCGGAAAAAAACAAAATAAAGGTTCGAATGACCCTGGAATTCAGCATGGAAATCTCCTTGATCGCTCTTAAAGAGCAGTCTGTGATGATGATCATACCAGTGTGATTTTAAAAGTGTTAGGAGAATCCTATCGAAAAACTATGACAAAACTATCATTTCGGGCTAGGTTCCGTAGTTTCAAAGGCGTCGAGGTATTGTCCGGCCCTGGTGGCCGGAAGCAAAGTGACCTTGCCCGAGGGCCAGGTGATCTTCACATTTGCGCTGGTGCTTGCACCGAGGCCAAGGATCTCTCGATGGTCGTGCGAGGAGAGGAAACTGCCGCCGCTTGAGCGAAGGCGGCGCTGCGGCAGACCCTCGGCTTGCCACTCAATCACTGCTCCCTCTGCTAAAGGATTGCTGCTACCCGGTCGCAACCTCAAACCGATCCAGTTCTTTCGATTCCCACCTTCGTTGTTGAGCAGGACTGGCGCCGCGCCGTTGATGCAGATTACGACATCAAGGTCACCATCATTGTCGAGGTCACCCACGGCCAAACCGCGTGCATTCCAGTTTTTCCGGAACACAGCACCGCTCTGCAGGCTGACGTTGGCAAAGCTTCCTTTGCGATTCTCAAAGAGCAGCAATGGCTCAGCGTAACTGACTCCAGGCATGCGTTTGGCGATCATGTCGTCTGGGTGTCCATTAGCCAGAATCAGGTCTGGATCACCGTCGTTATCATAGTCGAAAAACTTGAGCCCCCAACCACTGAGCAAGCGCGTATCGCGGCGATGCTCGCCCGCTTCTTCATGAAAGGTCAAGTCCTTGCGATTGCGGTAGAGAGAGAAGTATTGCTGGTCGATGTTAGCGACAAAGAGGTCTTGCCAACCGTCGGCATTGAAGTCGGCAGCATCGGCACCCATGCCCGAGCGAGGATCCCCATCCTGGCTATAGGCCACGCCCGAATTGAGGCCCACGTCTTCAAAGCTACGCCCGCCCTGATTGAGGAAGAGTGCATTTGGTGCCATGTCGCTGGCGACAAAAAGATCAGGCCATCCGTCGTTGTTGACGTCGGTCGCTACGGCACCAAAAGCCTTGCCCTCATAAGCGGCAATTCCCGTTTCCTGACTGACATCGGCAAAGCGTCCTTGCCCAAGATTGTGAAAGAGCCGGCTGCGGGTTGAATTGAACATCTTCGGAACACAATAGGC
>JBKJUN010000405.1:0-1188 GCA_046590555.1 Bryobacter sp.
TGTTCTTGCAGCCCTCGATGAGGGTGAGCGGCTGGACATGGTGATTCATTGTGCCGGGGTGGCTACAGCTGAGCGTGCCCTTGGCAAGGATGGCCCGCTGGAGCTGGATCGATTTACCCGTGTGATGAATATCAATGTAACCGGCACTTTCAACGTTGCGAGGCTGGCTGCCTCTCTGATGTCGAAGAATGAAGCCGGGCCTGATGGCGAACGTGGCGTGATTATTCTGACAAGTTCAGTTGCGGCATTCGATGGGCAGATTGGGCAGGCAGCTTATGCTGCATCGAAAGGCGCGGTGGCTTCGATGACTTTGCCACTTGCGCGTGAGTTTGCCCGGTTCGGGATTCGGGTTTTGTCGATTGCTCCCGGGCTCTTTCGAACTCCTCTGCTTGCAGGGCTTCCCGAAGAAGCCATGAAGCAGTTGGCAGCGACGATTCCTTTTCCATCCCGGCTGGGGGATCCAGCCGAATTTGCCAGCCTTGCGCTGCACATGATTCAAAACCGGATGCTCAACGGCGAAGTAGTGCGGATCGATGGTGCGCTTCGAATGGCTCCGCGTTAGGGTCTGGTAGTCGGAATTTCGATTTCCGTTCGTGTACCCTGGCCGAGCTTGCTATCGACGGACATACGGTAGTTTTCTCCGAAGAGAACTTCGAGCCGTTCCTTGACGTTGGATACGCCAATGCCGCTTGAGGCCCCGAAGAGGTCTTCCATTTTTTCTTCTGGGATGCCCTCGCCATCGTCCTCGACGACCAGGATGAGTTTGCCGGTTTCGCTCAATCTGGCACGAAGCCAGATTGTGCCTCCTTCGAGTTTTCCCGCTAGCCCGTGCTTGATGGAATTCTCGATCAGTGGTTGGAGCACCATCGAAGGCACGGGGAGGTTAAGTGCCTCGGGGACGATGTCTCGTGAAAATCGAAGTTTCTCCCCGAAGCGCACAACTTCGATCGCGAGGTAGTCGTCGATAAATGCTAACTCATCCCTGAGCGGGCTGAAGTTGCCGGTATTCTTCATGGCGCGGCGCAGGACGTTTGAGAGTTTGTAGACCATGGCGCGTGCGCGGTCTGGGTCAATACGGATGAGAGTGGAGACGCTGTTGAGCGTATTGAAGAGGAAGTGGGGGTTGATTTGGCTGGTAAGTGCGGCCAGGCGCGCCTCGGCGATCAGTCGCTGCTGTAGCGAAAGTTT
>JBKJUN010000411.1:0-5251 GCA_046590555.1 Bryobacter sp.
TCTCTTTGGTGTCCAGGTCGCCTCCTACCTTCTGCCTCTGCTCACCCTCCCTTACCTCACCCGGACTCTCGGGCCTTTTCACTTCGGATTACTCGCTTTAGCCGTCGCCTGGGTCAATTACTTCGCCGTCATTATCGACTACGGGTTTGCCGTCATCGGTACTCGTAGCGTGGCCACCGCCAACTCCGACCACGCTTTGATTTCCAGTCATTACTGCACCATCTTCGCCGCCAAACTGTTGCTACTCGCCCTTTGCCTGCTCCTTCACTGCCTTGGCCTTTTGTTTCTGCCCCAGCTCCGGCAGTACCCAGTCCTTTACACGATCAGCTTCCTTTATGCCATCGGCTATGGGTTCTCCCCCAACTGGTTCTTTCAGGGCTTGCAGCAGGTACGCGCCATCGCCATCGCGGATTACACCGCAAAGATCCTCTCAATCGTCCTGATCTTCATGCTGATTCATTCCCCTGAGGACTATATCATCGCCGCTGGCATTCAATCCGGCGTCTGGGCCATAGCATCACTCACGGGGCACATCATTATTTGGCGCACATTCCGACCCAGCCTCAAACTCCCCACTTTTGCTGCCATAAGCGCGGTTTTTCGCGAATCCTGGCCCTTATTCATGTCCATTGGCGTGGTGACGATTGTCGCTTCCACCAATACCTTTGTGCTCGGCTTCTTTTCTTCTCCGACCTCCGTCGGTATCTGGAACGCGGCCCAACGTCTCATCATCGCTGTCCGTGCTCTCACCAACCCGCTCACTAATGCGATTTATCCGGAAATCAGCAAGCGGGTCGCGCAATCCCCTGTAGATGCCCTCATATTTCTCCGTAAGCAAATCTTGCTCACTTCTGCACCATTCTTGCTGATCAGCATCTGCCAGTTTGTCTTTGCCCCCAATATCGTGAACTTGCTTTATGGCAAAAAATTCGCTGATACAGTTTTTGTCCTGCGTATTCTTTCCCCAATCCCCTTTGCCCACGCCGTCAGCATGTGCTTCAGTACCTACTTCATGCTGGCTTTCGGCTACGAAAAACAGTTCTCCCGCATCATCCGTGTTCTCGCTTTGATCAACTTTGCCATCCTCGGTATGCTCCTACCGTGGCTAGACCCCCTGCTGTCTGTTTCCATCGCCTCGCTAGCTGTTGATCTGTCATCGGTAGCCGCCACTTACTGGTTTTACCGGCGTCACCGCCTTCTAATCTCCACCCTGGCATGATCTGCTCAAGCATCGCGGACAGCTTTTTCAAGTTGTTAACAAGATGATGGTTCTGGTCTCCACCTCACGTCTCGCAGCCTATCCAATCTGCCGCCCCCACAGGCTATCCCCAAGAATCCGTTCCTCGGCTTCCGCTCTGGAATCCCAGTATTCAGAGCCTCTGTCAGCAGGTTTTGGTCACCGCTATCCCCTCTGCCCCCATTTCTATGAGGCTTTTCTTTCTTGGTCCTTGGGTTCCCCACTTGCTGCACGGCCCCAATTCGTCTAAACCGGCGTATTGCCGCGCATCCTTCCCTAACACCTTTAGCCCATGTCATGAGCATTTGCTTCAGTACCTGCTGATGCTTGCCTTTGGCCACGAAAAGATCTGGAACCGCTTCATCCTTGCCTCTGTGGAGCGTAACTCCCTTTTGATCCCTCTATTGTTGCTGATATGACCCCCTCCTTACGCAATTGCCACCACCTCGGTGGCCGTGACATATTTTTCGCCGCAGCCAGATTCTGGTATTACCGCCGCTCCGTCCAGTGAGAAAACAATGCCGACAGTTTGCCCACATTCGATACCAGGTTGTAATCGCTTTCAATCTTATTCCGTCCCGCTTTCCCTAAGCGAGCACGCAATTCAGTATCAATACACAATCGCTCCACCGCGTCGGCAATCGCCCCACTGTCAGCCGGTGGCACCAGCAAGCCAGTCTCACCGTCGCGGATGAGTTCTGGAATGCCCATAACCCACGTAGCGATACAAGGAATCTCCATCGCCATCGCCTCCATCAGCACCACCGGCACTCCTTCGGCAAAACTAGCCATTACAAAGAGATCCGCCTGGCCATAGATCTCCTTCACCTGCCCATGATGGAGCGCACCGGTCAATTCCACCGTTTGTTTCAAATCTAGGGCCGCTATCCGCTCCTCAAGAACACCCCTGTCCGGTCCTTCTCCCACAATCTTCCAATGCAGTTGATCCCAGCCCCGCTTACGTAGAATCGCCGCCGCCTCCACCAGTAATAATTGCGCCTTGGCCGGCGCTAATCGCCCCACCATTAGTAGATTCCTTAGCTCCCGGCCACGGCCCTCTACCGGGGCATAGGCCACCGGATCCACGCCCAGACGCACCGGCGTTACTTTGCCCCAATCCACTGGTGCGCTAGCCCTCATTGTCTGACTAGCTCCATAATTACTGATCGTCACCACTCCGGTAGCCCCTGCTACCTTCACTGCCATTCCAAACCCAGCTACATCGTTAAATTCATCCGGCCCGTGAATCGTCATTGAATAAGTGAATTTATAGGCTCTGGCCGCCAACACAAGTACCGTCGAAGCAAAATGCGTGTGCACGTGCGCAATCCCCAAACGCTGGAAGTACGCTCCAGCCGCTAGAGCTTCCAGCCAGTATGCAATTGCCGGTGTCCACTTTCGCGCATCCCAGCCAGCTAGTGTAAACGTCATTACCAGTGCGTCCAGCGCGCCCACCGGTCGCGCCAGCATTTCCTTCGCAGCTGAAGTTGCAAGCGAGCCCCAGCCATCGGCCAACAAGGTTTGTGTGCGCCGGCATTCGGCCGCCTCGATTTCGCTTAACTTCTCCATAGGCCGATCCGCTGGACGGATTGATACAACTCTCACGTCCCAGCCCAATGCACGCAATCCGAGAATTTCCCGCAGAATGAAGGTGTGGTTCACTGCTGGGTACTGGCTCACCAGATAACCAATCCGTCCTAGTTCCATGTGTAATATCCAATCTTACTCGTCTCTATCGACAGGCTCACCCAGGCATCAAATCGCAGCCACCAGGATTCCCATTGCTTCAAGACATCCGGCACCGGTTGCCCCACGACTTTCAACCCTTGCCGGGCAAACTCACGGCAGGCCCGATACTGATGAAAATCGCTTGTCAAAAGCCAGAATGGCCCTCTCCACTCCGGATGGGCACGGATAATTGCCGCCGCCTCGGCAGCATTTTCTCTAGTGCTTGTAGACTGTCTCCCAACGTGTACTGCCTCGGCTGGAACCCCATAATGAACGAGCCATAATTTCATCGAGTCCCCGACATCCCGCCCCAACACGACGATGGCATCATAATCCCCCCGCTGGTAGTACCACAACGCATAATACATTCGCCGGAAAGAGTGCAGGCCCAACACTCTCCCGTCCTCCATCTCGGCTCCTGGCACCAGCAACACCCCTCCCTTGGGTTCTCCCCAGCTCCCGGCTAGTCTCAGTGCGTACCACTGCCCTAACGGTAGCGTGTGGACTGCGATTAGGAGCAAGCCCAGTGCCGCCAAGATGGTGCGCAGGCCCCTATGGACTTTCCCAATTCTCCTTTCCCAAGTGTGCTTTTCCATTTTCCTTAGTCAGTCATACCATCCATACGGCAATGATGGTTCTATTTTTCTTACCCCATCCTTTGTATTTTACGTTGCCGCTGGTTATCCATCTCTGCTCTGCCTGCTTGCTCTTCGCACCCGTCGGCTTCCAGCCCCACCGGCCCAAGCCCAACTACCGTCTATCGCCGTGCTCTCGCCTTTCCGCAACGGTGCCGCATTTCCGGCGACCAAACTCGAAAACCTGCTCTCCCTTCCTTACCCCGGCCCCAAGCTCGACATCATTGTCATCAGCGACGGTTTCACTGGCACAACCGGCAGCATCGCAACCGGGTTTGCCTCTCGTGGCGTCCGCCTACTGCGCCAGGAACCCTCCGGCAAGGCCGCCGTTCTGAACCTTGCCTTAGCCCAAGCCTCCAGCGACCTGTTGTTATATACAGATATCCGCAAGGAGCTTTCTCACGATTGCCTGCTTTAGATTGTCCCCTGGTTTAGCCAACCGGAAATTGGCTTGGTCACAGGCGAGCTCGTCATTCGCGGCGCTCATTCGCGCGAAGGAGTTAGCGTCGGCCATTGTTGGGAAAAGGAGAAAAATATTCGCTATCTCCTCAACGGCGTGGGCAGCTTCGTTCTCGCTAGCGGCTGCCTCTACCGTATGCTCCGTTTTCCGGCTCGCCCCTTGGCCGATGACGCCGTACTCGCCGTCCATTCTCTGTTTGCCGGCAAGCGTAATCTGCTTCTCCCCAGCGCCAAAGCCTACGATTTCCCCACGCAGATCCAAAATGAATTCCCGTGAAAAGTCCGTTCCCTGGCTGGTATCTACCAACGGTGGTTCGCCTTCCTCGTTCTGTGTAACCCAGTTACCCCAATTGGCTTTCACTTCCTCAGCTATAAGGCTTCACGCCTGCTTTCCCCTGCCTTCTCCTCTTGCCCGGATCCTGGCCATCGGCCAGGATTGCTATGTGCGCTCTGGGCCTACTCGACTGGAGCGGTGTCCCCCTAGGTCCTGTCTCGCATATCGCCTCTTCCGTCCGCGTCTTTCTCACCCTCATACGTGCCGTCGCCGCCGTCCAGATCTTCTACACTCCAGCCCGCAAAATCTGGAAAACCACAGTCGTCACGCGCTCCAGAACTACCGCGCCCCTGTGCGCTGCAACAGCGTCCGCACCGTATGAAAAGCAATCATAAAATCCAATATTGGCGACATATGCTTGATGTAGTAGAGGTCATATTCCAGCTTTCGCCTAGTATGCTCCACTGTCAGTTCCGGCTCATGAAACAACTGCGCCCAACCCGTAATTCCAGGCTTTACACGCCAGCGTTGCGGATACAGCGGAATCGCCTTCACTAACTTCTCGGTGTAGACTGGCATCTCAGGCCGCGGCCCCACAAACGCCATATCACCACGCAATACATTGAAAAATTGCGGAAATTCATCGAGCCGCGTTACCCGGATAATCCGACCCACGCGGGTGATTCGCGGATCGTTGTCCGTCGCCCGCTGGATGCCGAAGCGCTGGTCTCCATCGATATACATCGATCTGAATTTCAGAATCTCGAATATCTCCCCATTCTGCCCAACCCGCCTCTGGCGCAATAGCGCCGGTCCAGGACTATCCCAGCTCACAGCCAGCGCCGTTAGCAACATCAGCGGCCAGGTAAAAAGAACGCCGACAAGCGCAAGCATCCGCCCGGTTATGTCTTGAAAGAT
>JBKJUN010000414.1:0-2236 GCA_046590555.1 Bryobacter sp.
CGATTCCGCAACCGTGAAGTCGACTCCGGGGAGGGTCATCAAAAGCTTGATGCGCGGGTCATTCCAGGCGTGGGTGGCCATCGTTTTTGTGATGGGGGCGATCTCGGCTTCGATGGAAGCTAGAAGGCGGAGATGGCGGTCGAGGGATTGCCGCCCTTCGGGATCGATCTCGAGTTTCTGGAGCCAGATCTGGGATTTTGCCGAGAAGAGATCGGGATCGGGTGCTGTGATGAGCCGCTGGTGGAGGATCGAGTGGATGCGGTTCTTGACGCGGGTACGGTCGTTGACGAGCATCGTACGTTCGGTAGAGTTGCGGCGCATGGCCTGGGTGGCTGGGTCGGGATACCAGACGGCAGGAAGGTAATTGAGCCGGAGTAAGTTTGCGAGGATCAGAGCGTCGACTTTGTCGGTCTTGACTTTGGCCTCGGCTATCGCCCGGGTCTTCATCGGGTTTGAGACGGTAATGCACTGTACCAAGGGCCTCAGGACTTCGACGACGGGCCAGGTGTTAGTGGTGGCTTCGAGGGCGAGCTGAGTATCTGGAGTTAGTTTGCGTTTGGCGAAATCGAGTAGGGCTTCGCGGCTGGTTGGGAAACGCTCGCGATGGGTGAGATCGCCGAGGTCGGAAAGGATGACGGCTTCCACTTCTTTTTTGTGGAGATCGAAGGCGGCAAATGGCATATTGGGTTCACTCCATAATTATGCGAGAGAGCAGGCCGGGTGGTCTCGGCGCAAAGACCAACGCGCTCCAGTTTGACTGGATTTCCCTGCAGAAACAGGGAAGAAGAAGCAAAGGGCAAAACGGCACCTACCTATCCGAGCTCTTGACTCAACCGGGTGGACCGGAGGGGCGGTCAGATAAAACGGCGGGCTCATGGCCCATATTGACTAACGACCGGCCCCAAGGTGTTCGGCCCTGCTCTCCTCGCATGGATCTAAGTTCTTCACACCTTGTCCCAAGCCTGGTGAGCATTAGTAGAACCCATTCTGGTCCCGCTGCGCAAGGGCTGATCGGGCCTGTGCGGAGCCAGCGGGATGTCGAGGGGTTCTGCTTTAATCATGCCCGGTAAAATGCATAGTGACGCTTCAGGCCGTCCACAAATCGCAACAGGTTGTCTTTTTATTCGTTCCGCCATCGGCGGAACGTGGCTCGCGCAATGTGTGCCAGCTCGCAGGCTTTGCGTTCTGTGGCGGCGAACGTGTCGATACATATACGCCGCCTCCGAACGCTGTTTTACGCGCTCAGTCCGTATCTTTTTGGCAGCGCCCTGAGCATCTCACGCTCCAGGCAGATTTCCGCGACAAGTTTTTTCAACTGGCCGTTTTCAGCTTCCAGGTGCCGAAGACGCATCGCTTCGACCGGCTCCATGCCGCCGAATTTTGCCCTCCAGGAAATGATTGTGTAGGGGCTCACGCCACCTCGCGGGCCATCTTGGCAGCTGTACACATGGCCTCTGGTTGCTTCACCACTACCATGATCTGCTCGTCCGTCAGCTTCCTCCTCTGCGTCATTTCCCTTTCCCCTTTTTCGTCCAGAATAGTAATTCAGACCGGACGAAAAACGGGGCTAAGGTCAGCTCCATTGAGTTGAAGAAACGTTCTTCGTGGTATCGGGACCGACGACACTTGTTGTACGCGGGCCGAGTCCCTACCATCAGGTCAGTGGAGCCCAAGGTGCAGAGTCTCAGTCGGCTAACAACCGAGACTGACCTTAATTGCGTTCGCTGACTCCCTAAGCTGATTAGCCTGCGCTGCGGTCAGTTCCCCGTTCGCTGCCTTTGTATTCACTTCGTTGATGAAGTCAGTCAGTTTGCCGCAGGTAGCAGGAATGTTGTTTGTATTGATGTTTTTCAGCGGCGCATTTAGGCTGGTCGTCACACCCTTTGGAAGGCCCATGCCATCGACTGTGTTGAACAGATTTTGGATAGCCTGCGCTAAAGTGAGGACGGTCCAAGTACGACTGGCAGGGGTGGAATCGGTGTTGCCTGTATTGTCCACCGCGCGTACTTGGCAAGTATGGCTCCCAACGCTCAGGCCTGCATAGCTTCGGGGACTGGTACAAGTTGTGAATGCTGCACCATCCAAACTGCACTGGAAACTTGCAAGCCCAACGCTATCCGTTCCGCTAAATGCAAACGTAATTGAGGTTGAGAGTGTTGATCCGCCAGTCGCTACAGCAGCTCCGGTACCGTCCGTGGCGGAGGTTATTGCCGTATCGGGCGGCGTGGTGTCGACC
>JBKJUN010000629.1:0-1606 GCA_046590555.1 Bryobacter sp.
TAACCATGACCGCCGAGCAGTTTGTCACTGGCCTGCAAAAACAAAAGCCGCCTGCTGTGTGTCTATTCGTTGGCCCGGACGCTTACATGCGCACCCTCTGCAAAGAGGCCCTCATCGCAACGGTCCTGCCCACGCCCGAAGATCGTGAAAGCGGTTGGAGCCGTTGGGATCTCACCGAAGTCAGCGTCGCCCAGGTCCTCGACGATGCCGCTTCCATGTCGCTCTTTGCCAATCGCAGACTTATCTGGGTCGCCGGAGCAGAAGCCGTTGTCCCCAAAGGCCGAGCCAAGCAGGACGAAGAATCCAGCGGCGCCAAAGAACTCATCGCCTACCTCGGCAACCCCACTCCAGACACAACTATTGTTTTCGATTGTTCCCGCTACGATTTCGATGGCGACGACAAAACAAAAGTCGAAAACCTCCGCAAGTTCTTCACTAACGTAAAGGCGCAGGTCGAATTCCCCCGCTTCACCCCCGATGCCGCACGTCGCCTCGCACTTGAACTCGCCGCCGAAAAGAAAATCCGCATCGCTGCCCCGGAACTTGAGCTATTGATCGAAGCAACCGGCGCCGACGCCTCCCGCATCAACCAGGAGATGGAGAAGCTCTCCCTCTACGCCAAACCCGGCGAAACCATTACTCACGACACAATCACCGCACTGGTGCCCAATGCCAGGGCAGCCAGCATTTTCGGTCTGGTAGCTGCCATTGGCCGGGGCGACCGGGCAAAAAGCCTGGACATCCTGGATACTTTGATTCGGGAAGGGGAATACCTGCCGATCGCGCTGGCGTTTCTCGCGACACAATTTCGATTGGCGCTAGCCGCACACGAGGCAAGAGTGAAGGGTTCTATGCAGATACAGGGGCACTTCAGCAAATTGGGCACGTCGATGTGGAAAGCGCGTGCCGAACAAGTAGAGCAGACGATGACGGCTTTTGCACCCGGCCGCCTGAAGCGCGCGATACTGCTGGTATATGCAGCCGATCAGGCGCTCAGAGACACCCGCCCTGATGACAAGACGGTGATGGAAGACTTCGTTTGGAAGGTAACTTCGAAGGAGAGCTAATTAAGCAGCGATTGCTTTCAGGCGGCGTGAGAGACGGCTCTTGTAACGCGCGGCTGTGTTCTTCTTTATAACGCCCCATTTTGCGCCACGATCCACGATCGAAAAGACTGCCGTGAGCTGCTTGATAGCTTCTCCGTGATTCTTCTCTGCCAGGAGCTTTCGCATAATCTTGATTGCGCCCTTGATGCGGCTGCGTCGTGCGCGATTTGCCGCTGTGCGCCGTTCTGTGATACGGACGCGTTTGATAGATGTAACTGTATTCGCCATGCTAAACCATTAACCAAAATAGCACACCGGCCCTGTTTCATGCCAGCAGCTATCTTCTTGTTTTGTTGGTTTGTGGCGTTGGCTGTCACTCAAATTGTTGCCAAACCTGTCAAGATCCACATGCGATACCATTCGGGTAGCATATGAATTCTCCGCCGATGCATGCTACCGCAATCTCACTTGATCCACTATTGGTGGCAGGTATCAATTCCAGCGGCGATTTTCACATGCGTCTTACCCAACTTCGCAAAGAGCGTGGCCTGCTAGGGAAG
>JBKJUN010000696.1:0-10125 GCA_046590555.1 Bryobacter sp.
CTTCCACCTCTTGTGCTCCATGTGCCGTCCTGGCCGTAAACTCCGTTACGCCAATCACCTTGCGCGTCACATCTTCAGAGCTCAACGCCTGACTCCGCGATGCCTCCAGAATCTCCCGAACCAGTCTTGAAATCTCGTTCGATACGCTCTCGATCTCACCCAGCTTCAAGCCGGCATCATTGGCCAATTGCGATCCACCTACAACTTCGCGAGTCGTGTTTTCCATCGCGAGAATGGCTTCATTCGTATCGGCCTGTACAGACCGGATCAGTGTCGATATCTTCTTAGTCGACAGAGCCGCGCGTTCCGCCAGCCGGTCCACTTCCTCAGCCACAACAGCAAATCCTCTACCCGCATCACCAGCCGCAGCCGCCTGAATCGAAGCATTCAAGGCCAGAATCGAAGTACGGTCGGCGATGTCACCAATCAACTCGACGATCTCACCAATCTCCTGAGAACTCTCACCAAGGCGCTTCACGCGCTTCGATGTTTCCTGCACCTGCACCCGAATCGCGTCCATACCTTCAATCGTGCGCTGCACCGATTGCGATCCACTCTTGGCATTCGACAGCGCCGTCTCCGCAACACCAGCCGCCGTTCCAGCCGTCTTCGACACATAGCGGATCGAAGCATTGATCTTCTCAATCGTCTGCGATGCTTCGACGATTTGAGCGGATTGTTCCACCGAACCCTGCGCCAGAGACTCCGCATTCACCTGCATCAACCGGGCCGACTTGTCCACTTGCTTCGTCGTCCTTTGCACCGAGCTGATAATCCCGCGCAATTCACCAATCATGTAGTTAAACGAATCGGCAATCGCCCCGGTAATGTCAGAAGTAACTTCCGCTTCCTTCCGCAGGTCACCATCACCAACACCAGACACTTCCTCCAGCAGCTTCATGATGCTGCCTTGAATCTGGTCTCTCTCGGCACGCGATTGAATCAGCACCAGCGTGCTGTCCAGCATCGTGTTCATAGAACTCGCCATCTGCCCCAGTTCATCTTTCGAATAAACATCGGCACGGGCCTGATAGTCGCCCACACCAATCGACCGGAACATCTTCAACATCGACTGGATCTGCCGGTTGATACCCAGATTGATCGAGAACACGGTAAATCCCATTAACCCCATTACCAGAAAGCCCAATCCAAGCTGCGCGTATTTCTGATCGCGAAGATCGCCAATTCTTCGGCCCAGCAATGACTTCATATTGGCAATCGCCGCGTCATGCATTACAAAGTAATCTTCAATCGCCACTGTTCCAAGATCGGAATAAGCACGCGGCATAATGTCCACCGCTTCAGCTTTGGCAATCAACTCGCGCTCAACTGTCTTCTTGAACTTGTCTGCCGCGTTGATCGCATTCTTCGATACCTCACCAAGTCCGGATTGTAGTGCCGGATTCGTTTTGAAGATCGAAGCCATGTTCCGCTGTACGATCCCGTTTGAGTTCTCAACCAGCCGCATGTAATAAAGCATCTGCCCTGCTTCTTCAGGGCTAGTCCGGCCACGTGCCGCCAGCGCCGCTCCAAGCCCACGCATCTGGCTCAGATTCTCTGTCATTGAAGAAGCCTGCTGGATCAGCGTATCCGAAAGATAAAACGCATCAAGACTCTGGTCTGTAGTAAGTGACGAATTCTCACCCGCCAGCCGAATCAAATCGATCGTCTGCTGCACAACCGCCGTATGCCGCACAAACGAATCGCGAGCCAAAACCGTTGTCGCCTGCGGCTGCAATTGCCGCCACGACGCTCTTAACGCTTGCCACGCGCTCGACGTCCGCAACTCCTTACCCAGCCGCTCATCGACAGCATCCACAGCCGCCATATTGCTTTCAATCTTCTTGCGAGTCGCATCCAGGCTATCTCTTAACGTCTCATCCCCATAAAGTATGGCAACCGAGGTGTCGCGATGTTGCGGCACATTTTCGAGCACTGGCCGCAACGCGGCGATGTATTCAAGGCCCCGCTGTTCCTTGTAGCTCAGTTCGATCTGATCATTTTGCTTTTCGACAAAGACATACAGCAGAAAAAGGATCGGTAGTGCCAGCAGGCTCGTAACCACCAATAGCTTCTGCCAGATTTTCAAGTTACTTAATTTTTCAAACATTGCATTCCCTCACAGCCAACGGATTCGATAAACCTTCAAAAATGCGGTCCAGATCCAGCAACCCGATACGGCTGCCATGACGGTCGCAGAAACTGCTTACAAATTTGTGTTCACTGCCAACGCACTGCTCCACCTCATGAGGCCGGATCGCAATCAGTCCGCTCACTCGATCAACGGCTAGCCCACAGGCGCCCGAGGAATTCTTGGTTCGCACAATCAACATGCGCTCATCCACTTCATTGCTCTTGCTGCCAAGGATCAATCGAAGATCCACCATCGGCAAAATTTCACCACGCAAATGAATCAGCCCGCGAATCGCTTCATTCACCCGAGGCAGCGGCGTAACTTCAGCCAGCTTGTCCGACTCAATCAGTTGCGCAATCGGCAACGCATAAGCCTCATCCGCCATCCAGAACTTGATGTAGCGGTGCTTGGCTTCCACTTCAGTTGCCCGGATTTCTTTCACCGGCCGGCGATCTTCTTCAATTGCCAAGGCAAGTTTTACGAGTTCCCGTTCGGGTTCGGGTGCCGGCTCAGCAACGATCTCTTGCTTCTCTTCATCCCAGGCATCGAGTAGCGCCTCGATGTTCAACAGCGAGACTGGCTCTTCTTCAGGCACAGGCGTCAAAGCTTCAACACGCTCATCCGCCGGCTCGATAACGGCCTCTTGCTTCTCTTCATCCCAGGCTTCGAGCAGCGACTCGATGTTCAACAGAGAGACTGGTTCTGCTTCAAACACAGGGGCCAAAGCTTCAATAGGCAGTAGCTCTATAACTTCAGGCGCAGCTTCCGTCCACTCTCCCAACAATGCAGACAGTAGATCCGGCATTCCCTCCATGCCCATCTCGATTTGTGGCTCTTCGTTTGCCATCACAAATACCTGTGTCCTGCCTTAGTGGTCCTTCATCGCACGCGCAATTGCTGCCAGCATCACTTCTGCATCAATTGGCTTGGTCACATAATCGTCAGCACCCTGTTTCATCCCCCAGAATCGATCAGTCTCCTGTGACTTACTTGAAACCATAACGATCTTGCTCCCGGCCGTCTCTGGCGAACCCTTCAATTGACGGCACACCTGATACCCGTTCTTCTTCGGCAACACCACGTCAAGCAAAATCAAGTCGGGATGATGCTCTTGCGCCGCTGCTACTGCCTGCTCGCCATCGATAGCGCTCAGCAACTGATAACCCTTGTTCTCAAGCAGCCCAAGCATCAATTTCATCTCCATCGGGCTGTCTTCTACAACTAAGATTGTTTTCTGCATGGCACTCTTAATTCCTTCTCGATTCTTTTTCTTCCGATGTGAGATGGTAGAAGCCGCTCTTGACGTTCTCGATTTGTAAGAACTTGTCCAGCGCTTTCAACAACACATCGCTATGAAATGGCTTCGTCAGATAATCTGTCGCCCCGGCCATTTTGCCCCGCACCTTGTCAAAGAACCCGTCGTTCCCCGACAGCATCAAAATTGGCATTCGCTTCGCACTCGGATTCCGCCGCAGCATCCGGCACAATTCATAGCCGTCCATCTCAGGCATCGTGATATCCATCAACACCAGATCCGGCATCTCTTCTTCAAACTTCTTTAACCCATCCAGCCCGTCCACCGCAGTCCTCACCCGATGTCCTCGTCGTTCGAGTGTGATCGAAACAAGCCGCCGCACTGTCGCCGAATCATCCACCACCAGAATCAGCTTTTTCGCCGCCAATTGATCGTTGAATTGCCGCAAGCGTGCATCTTGCGTCCGCAACGCCCAAGCTCGCCACAAATACGGCAGCGCCTCCCCGGACCGGCTCAAATTCAGAAGCCCCAGTGCAATGCTCATATAGGCATCAAACGACTTCTCGTCTTCAAGGCGCATCTTCCACTTCCGGATGCATTCCTCGATCAATCTCTCGTTTACCGTGTTGCCACTGATTCCTTGTTCGGGCAGATCATGGATTGAATAATAGCCGCCACAGGCCCCACACGAAACAGCATTTGGCTTCTGCTCATACCCGCACAACGGACATTCTTCTTTTTGCTCTGACCGCTCCGCCTGAAACGAAGTTCTTGGTGTCGAAAGTGGCTGGCGTACTTCAGTCACCTCCACAACAGGCTCCCGCCGCTCCAGTCTCTGTGCAGCCAGCGTATTCGCCGCAAGTACATTCTGCGGATTGATCCGCAGCACTCGCTCAAGACAACGGATCGCCTCTTCCTTTGTCTCCGCAATCGCCGCAGACCAGATATAGGCGTGTTCATTCAACGGGTCTTCCCGTAGGATGTCAGCCAGAATGTCACGAGCAAAAGCCTTCTGCCCCAGCCGTATTGCCTGGACGGCATCGCTCAATTGCCCGCGCTTGGTCGTCGCCGATTGTGGTTGCATCTTGGTCTTCTATCCGTTTTTCCAAGCTTGACGCTCAGTCTACGGTGCTTGCTGTGTTAGAAGCATCGGCAAAACCACTTAAGAACTTTACGACTATGCCCTACTTTGCCGTCACAGGCCCCATCGGAGGCCCTAATTTAAACTCCCGCACCGGATCGAAATTCGGATTCTTCACCTGAATCTGCGCGCCCGTCGACCTTAACCATTCCTCCAGCCGCACCCATACATATACATATCCGGTAAATTCCAGTCAGTCCCAAGAAGCAAGAGGATTCAGTCGGGAACAAATTTGTAATCGACAGACAAAGTCATGGAATCGACCCTCGTTAGGCTACCCAAAACCCATCGCAGAACAATTCAAGCCCTATAGCCAAAAAAAGCTTTGCCAATCCGCGATGAGAACCGAATTCTCGTCGCAGATTGGCAAAGCTTTTCGTCCATTCAAAAGTCTCTAACGGCTCTTGCGGCGATTCCAATATGATGCAGCAATGAGTCCAAGACCAACCATGGCGTAGGTTGCTGGTTCAGGCACCACCGCAGTTGGAGGTACGCCCCCGCCGCCGCCGCCACTGTTTACACGAAGAGATATCGTTTCCTGGCCTCCGGTCGCGTTTGAGGCGTTAGCCGCAACACCTATAAACAGATTGGGATTTGCTGCTAGCAACAAATTGGCAGCTGTGGCTTGTGCAGCGTCAAACCTAAAGCCGTAGCCGGCATTCCCCACGCCAGCAAAAGAGTTCGTAATTACAAACGGGGCTGCCGTAGTAAAGGTACCGTTAACGATCTGTGCTCCAGTTGTTGGATTGTATAATGTCACCGCAAGCAGATCCACGGTGATACCTTCCAGTCCCGTTGGTTCCGATGCGTTAAAGATAAACTGCAGATTGCTAAAATTAAGCAGTCCCAATTGGGTCGCTGAAAAGGTGTTGTTTACGGCCTGTTCGTTCCCGCCACTGACTCCCGCCGGACAAGCGCCGCTTCCAGTGATCTTAACGCCCCCAACGCCTGCGCCTACGCAGCCGCTTTCTGTTGTCGAATTTCCTTGTGATGATAACGTGAGAGCTGTAAAGACAGTGCCAAGACCAGAACCTGAACTTAAGACGGGGCCAATTGGTATTAACGAGCCGAACATCAGGTTCGAGCCAGCTAAAAGCAGTAGAGAAATTTTTGATTTGTAATTCACGAAGAACTCCTTAAAGAAATTGAATGGACCAATCGCACCTAATGCGTATCGGTCTCATCTTCAAGAGCTACCCGAAGGAATTTTGTCGTTAGTACCATTACTCACAATTTGCAAGAATATGATTTCCCTTGCAAAATGCAAAGTCTCCAAGTTGGATTCGCAAAAAGTATTTGTCTATATCTCTCCCGGAATCAACAACATCCCAAAAAATTGGTTCGGAGCCGCCACCTCGACTGATAACTTCTCAAGCGTAGAAGCGCTCTTGCGCATCTATTTTAGTTTCATAACTCAGAAAGAAGGATCACTATGGTTTCACAAGCCCAAATCAACGCAAATCGCAACAACGCAACGAAGTCAACCGGACCCAAGACCGCCGAAGGCCGCGCCGCCTCCGCCGCAAACAGCACCAAGCATGGCCTCTTGGCCAACCCCACCACCGTCTTCGAAAACAACCCGCACCAGAGAAGCCGCTACGACACCCTCAAAGCCAAGCTCCTCCCACAGTGCCTCCCCGAAGGCGAACTCGAACTCCAGGCTTTCGAGCGCTACGTCTTCGCCCTCTTCCAATCTGACCGCGCCCGTCAAATGGAAATTGACGCTCAAGACCTTTGGCTAAACGAACCCAATAACCCCACCCACTTCCCGCAGATGCAACAAATGTTCAAACTCGGTGCCGCCCAGGAACGCCGCGCCGACAAAGCACTCCAGGAATTCAAGAAGATCCAGACAGACCGCATCCTCGCCCTCGACGTCCAGACCGAACACTATCTGATGGAGAAAAAGGTCCCGATGCCCGCCACTTTCCCAATGTTCGACATCCGCAAAGCAGACCTAACTAAAACCAGCGCAGGCATATTAGCCATCCGTCTCATGGCCCTCCTCCCGGAGGCTCGCGAAATTATGGAAAATCAAACGAAGCCAATCCCGTTTCCGCGGGTCACGATCAAAGACTTGAACCTAGCCAACCAGCGCAGCTAGATTCACCACAGTCACCGCAGCAGCCGCGTCTTTGTCTACCAACTCAAGAAACGCCTTCGCCGCATGGCTCAACGCCCGCTTGGCCGGGTACACCAGTCGGATCTTGCGCTCGACGTCCATCTCTTTCACACGTACCTCGCGCAATAACCCATTTTCGAGCTCCGGCTCGACACACATCTTCGGCAAGAACGCCACACCCTCGTTCCGCTGCACCAGCCTGCGTATCGTCTCAACTGTCGGCATCTCAACGTCCATATTCAAGGGCACACGATGACGCTGAAACTCTCGCAGCACAATCTCCCGATAAGGGCTCAACACGTTGTGCGCGATAAACGTCTCCATCCCCAACTCTGTGATCGACACCTCAGCTCGCGAAGCCAGTCGGTGACTCGGTGACACAACAAACACTAGCCGGTCCGTATAAATCACCGTCGATACAATCCGCTCATCCCCCGGATCAAACGAGATCAGCCCAAGCTCCAGATCACCATCCATCAACTGCGACGGAATCTTGCTCGACAAGCTCCGCCTCACCTGAACCTTCACCTTCGGGTACTGCCGACGGTACTGTTCAATGTGGCTCAAAAGATATAGTGACGTAGACTCGTTCGCCCCGATCGTCAGCCGTCCCGACGAATTATCCCGCAGCTCAGCTAAAGAATTGTACATGTCCGCTTCCATATTCTCGAAGCGCCGGGCAAACTCCAGTACTACCTTCCCGGCGTCTGTGAGTAATAGCTCTTTGGCCGAGCGGTCAATCAGCTTTTCCTCCAGTTCAGCCTCTAAGCGCTGCACTGCTAACGAGATAGCCGGTTGTGTCCGCAACATCTTCTCCGCAGCGCGGGAAAAGGATTTTTCATTTGCAACTGACAAAAATACTTTGAGGGAGTGTAAAAGCACAAGGTCTCTTTCGTTTGGCTTATCGGATAAGTATGACTTATTTGATTATGACCGATTATCCGTGACGCAAGCAATATAAATTTGCTAAATCAAAGTCGCCAGAACATAATAAAAGAGCAAATAGGAGGCGCCCATGACTGAGGCCCAAAAACAGCCAATTCATCAGCCCAGAGTCTACATATTTGACACGACTTTGCGCGATGGAGAGCAGTCCCCCGGATGCAGCATGACCGTACCAGAGAAGCTGCGGATGGCTGCAAAATTAGTCGACCTCGGTGTCGACATCATGGAGGCAGGTTTCCCCATCGCCTCTGAAGGTGACTGGGAAGCCGTTCGTCGCGTCAGCGAAGAATTCCCCGAGGTTCGCGTAGCCGCACTTGCTCGCGCCACCAAAGGCGACGTCGAACGCGCTGCATCTTCGCTTGAAAAAGCCAAGCGTCCCCGTATCCATACCTTCATCGCCACCAGCGACATCCACCTCGAATTCAAACTCAAGAAGAGTCGCCAGCAAGTCCTCGAAGACGCCGTCCGCGCCGTCGAGCTCGCCCGCAAGTACGTCGATGACGTCGAGTTCTCCGCCGAAGACGCAACACGCACCGACATCGCCTATCTCGAAGAAATCAGCCTCGCCGTAGTCGCCGCCGGCGCAACCACGGTCAACCTGCCCGATACCGTCGGTTACTCCGTCCCCGAAGACTATTCAGAGCGCATCGGTCGCATCGCTCGTCTCCTCGGCCATCGCGCCATCGTCAGCGTTCACTGTCACGACGATCTCGGCCTTGCCGTAGCCAACTCCCTCGCCGCCGTCAAAGCCGGCGCTCGCCAGATCGAGTGCACCATGAACGGCATCGGCGAACGTGCCGGCAACTGCTCCCTCGAAGAAGTAGTCATGGTCATGAAGACCCGTCGCGACTTCTATCCCTACGACAACAACATCGTCACCGAACAGCTTTACCCGGCCAGTCAGTTGCTCTCCAGCATCATCACCTTCGGGCCGCAACCAAACAAAGCCATTGTCGGCGCCAACGCCTTCGCCCACGAGGCTGGCATCCACCAGGACGGCTACCTCAAGAACAAGAGCACCTACGAGATCATCGATCCAATGAGCGTCGGCGTTCCCGCAGGCAAACTCATCCTTGGCAAACACAGCGGCCGTCACGCCCTCAAAGAGCGTGTCAAAGAACTCGGCTTCGAAGTGCTCACCAAAGAACAGCTCGACATGGTCTACGAGTGCTTCACCAACGCCGCCGACAACAAAAAGGGCTTTACCAACGAAGAGATCACCGAGTTCATTGAAACGGCGATCGAAAAATCCACCGAGAAAGTCAGCTAGATGCAATTGAAAGTTCTCGCCCTCCCAGGCGATGGAATCGGAACCGAAGTCACTGCAGAAGGTCTGCGTGTCCTCCGCCATGTCGCTAAAAAGTTCAACCACGAATTAATCCTCACCGAAGGCCTCTTGGGCGGTATCGCCATCCACAAGACAGGCAGCCCCTATCCGGCTGAAACCGAGCGCCTCGCCCTCGAAGCCGACGCCACAATCATGGGCGCCTTCGGTCTCCCCGAGTTCGACAACGCGCCTCCCTCCATGCGTCCTGAAAAGGGCCTCCTTGGCATTCGCAAGACCCTCGGCGTCTTCGCCAACCTGCGTCCCGTCAAGGCCTACGATGCCCTCATCGATGCCTCGCCGCTCAAAAATCATCTCCTCGCCGGCGTCGATATGATCATCGTCCGCGAACTCACCGGCGGCCTATACTACGGCACCCCGCGCGGTATCACCGGCGTTGGCGACGAAGAGCGTGGCACCAACACCATGACCTACACTCGCGCCGAAATCGCTCGTGTCACCCGCATGGCCTTCCAGCTAGCCAGCAAGCGCAAGCGCAAAGTCACCTCCGTCGACAAATCCAACGTCCTCGAAACCTCGCAACTCTGGCGCAAGGTCGTCGTCGAAATCGCTCCTGAATTTCCCGGCGTCCAGCTCGATCACCTCCTCGTCGACAACGCCGCCATGCAGCTTGTCCTCAAGCCCGCCCAGTTCGACGTCCTCCTCATGGAGAACATGTTCGGCGACATCCTTTCCGACGAAGGCTCGGTCATCACCGGCTCCATCGGCATGCTCCCATCAGCCTCAGTCGGCGCGCAACGTCCCTCTGGTGCCTGGGTCGGTCTCTATGAGCCCGTCCACGGCTCAGCCCCTGACATCGCGGGCAAAGGCATTGCCAATCCCCTTGGTGCCATCGGCTCCATCGCCGCCATGTTCGAATACACTTTCGGCCTGATCGAAGAGGCAACTGCGGTCAACACCGCCATGGAAGCCACCCTCAACGCAGGCATTACAACTAGAGACCTCAAAGGCAACTCCTCCACTGAACAAGTAGGCAGAGCCATCTGCGAGGCAATCGGATAATTACTATGAGTCAGCTAAGAACAATCATTCAAAAACTTTGGGATTCCCACGTCGTAGCCAACCCGCCCGGCGCTCCCGCTCTGCTTTTCATTGACCTCCACCTCGTGCACGAAGTGACCAGCGCCCAGGCCTTCGACGGCCTCCGTCGCCGTGATCTCAAAGTCCGTCGTCCTGATCTCAC
>JBKJUN010000729.1:0-2809 GCA_046590555.1 Bryobacter sp.
TCGACGCCCGCACCGGCAAGCGCCTCTGGCATTACCAGATGGTCCACCACGACATCTGGGATTACGACGATTCCACCGCCCCCAAGCTCCTCACGGTCAAGCACGAAGGCAAGACCATCGACGCGGTCGCGCAAGTCTCAAAACAAGGCTTCGTCTGGGTCTTCGATCGTACCAACGGCAAGCCGCTGTGGCCAATCGAAGAGCGCCCCGTCCCCAAGACCGACATGCCCGGTGAAACCACCTGGCCCACCCAGCCCTTCCCCACCAAGCCCGCGCCCTTCGCCCGTCAGACCTTCGGCGTAGACGATCTCAGTCCTTACCTTAGCGCTCCAGACCGCGCCAAGTTTCGCGACCAGATCCTTACCGCCCGCAACGAAGGCCTCTTCACGCCCCCCGCCAAGCGAGGTGCAATCCAGATGCCCGGCAACAATGGCGGAGCCAACTGGGGCGGCGCAGCGGTTGACCCATTCAAAGGCACTCTAGTCGTCGTCAGCAAGGATCTCCCCTGTCTGCTCAAGCTCGACAAGAAGGCCGACGAAGTCCCGGGCATGACCGCAGAAGAACGCTTTGAATCTGCCTTCGGCTTCATGATCGCCAGCGTCGGCCTCTCGGCCATCAAACCACCCTGGACCTCCCTCACCCTCTATGACCTCAACGACGGTTCCATCAAATGGACCCAGCCCCTCGGCGAAGTCCCCGAGCTAGCCGCCAAAGGAATCAAAAACACCGGCACTCACTATCCCAAACTCGGGCCCATCGTAACCGCCACAGGCATCATCTTCACTGGCACCCGCGATCGCAAGGTCCGCGCCTTCGACATCGAAAACGGAAAGCTGCTTTTCGAGCGGGAAGTACCAACAGCGATGGAAGGCATCCCCGCAATCTACGAAGTCAACGGCAAGCAGTACATTGTGTTCTGCGCCTCAGCTCAGGTCGGCATCACTCCGGCCACACAGAAGCCCATCGACGGCCAGTACATCGCCTTCGCGCTGCCTTAGCTAACCAACGATCTTGATCTTGCGGAACCACACATCACAAGCGTGGTTCTGCAACGAAATCGCCGAAGCCTTTACAGACTTCAACTCATACTCAACCAGCCGCTCTTCGTTGATCCAATGTTCCACGTGTAGTCCACGAACCAGCAACCGCGCCGTATTGAACTCAGCCAACCGAACCTTGGCCGGACGCGCGCATGCGATGTGGTTATACAGCGACCCACACTGCTTCAGCGGACCCTTCTGCGCATCCCGATTTCCAGCATCATCCACCAACTGCATCTCGTGTCCCCGCGCACGAATATGAAAGCCCTCCAGCCCCTTCGGCTGCCACTTGTCCCATTTCTCGATCTGATACTTCACACCGCTATTGCCCTCAGGCATCATCTTCCACTCAAACGTGAAATCGAAGTCCTCATATAGCTTGACAGTTTTGATGTCCTGAAAGGTCGGCAAGCCTCCAATCGACTGCATGCCATCCGCCGTAATCTTCCACGACGACGAAGGAAACGCACTCCCATCTGCCGCAACCCAGTCCTCCAATCGAATTGCCGCCAGCGGTGCCAGCAATAAATCTCTTCGGGTCATCGTTTCTTGGTCGGCACTGCTGCCGGCATCTCCTTCTGCATCAATATCTGCACCTGCGGAACCATGTTGTTAAAGCTATCCAGCAACGCCGAAGCAATCACTTTACCTTCATTGGTCGTCCCCCACCCACCCAGTGCTGAGCCACCGAGCGAACCAATCATCAACCCACCCGCACCAAGATCGGTCGCCCGCGCACTCCCCGTCGCACTCGCCACCTGCTCACTGGTCTCGTTATCCGTCAAGAACAAAACCGTCTGCGCTTCCTTGAAATTCACATTTCCCAGCAAACCCGCAAACTCACTCACCACTGGCAACCGCGACACAATCCCGCCAAAACTATCCCCAGCATTCTTCTCGCTAAACACAATCGAGGTCAGCATCGCATACTGCGCCTCAATCACCTGCCGCTTGCGAATCGTCTGATCTTTACGCAACATTCCAGAGTCCTGAAGCTCCTGCTCCCGCTTGGCAGCCTCAATCCCCGCACTACGATCCACCACCCGAAAGCATCCCGATTGCTGCATCATCAGCCGCATCAGCGATAGAGGTGAAGGCAAGCTATAGCGGGACATGTAGGCATACCCGGCAGGATCTTCCACCAGCGCAACCGTAGCGATCGGAGCCGCGCATCGCATCAGATCCTTAGCCGCATTTTTCGCCCCGGCACTCCCGCCAGAACCCGACACCTCACTGCCACCCTGCCCCTTCTCCGTCTGACGGCAGCAACAGAGGCTCAGCAACAAACAAAGGCTTAAGAGAATTCGCACTCCCTAAGTAATAACACTCCACTCGCGCCCAATCGCGTGTGCCACCACCCGCGACGCATCCGCACCAATCGCCGTCATGAACCGCTCAATCGGCTCATTCACCGGCTCGCGGCTCAACACAAAGGTCTGATGGTGCACGGGCATGATCCGTTCGGCCCCAGCCCAACCCGCCATCTCAATTGCCTGCTCCGGCGTGCAATGGCTCATAATCCAGGGGTTGTAAGCACCAATCGGCATAATGGCCAGATCGATCGGCTTCGATCCACGCAACTCCTGAAAGCTCTTCGTATGCGAAGTGTCACCAGAGAACAACACCTTATACTTGCCGGCCTCGATCAGATAGCCGTTATACCCGCGATGCGTATCGCGACGTACACGCGCACCCCAATGCTTCACCTCAACACCCTTCACTTGCACGGGCCCAAACTGCGCCGTCTCCCTCCAGCCCAGTTCGGTAAC
>JBKJUN010000827.1:0-5121 GCA_046590555.1 Bryobacter sp.
ACTGCGCGGTACCGCCTTGACGGCTCAGCATATCCACTCCCAATGCAACGTAGCCAGCCTTGGCCACCCGGCGGGTAACATCGCGTATGTGTTCTACCAGTCCGCGATTCTCATGAATCACGATCACTGCTGGCTGGGGCTCAATTCTTGCCCGTTTCGGGACTACCAGGTATCCAAAAATGGAAGAGGCCTCCCCGGAAAAGGTCACATCGCGCGCTTCGATATCGGGATCGTTTTCAGCAACGCGAACCCCAGGGGGCACCGGCGTCGCCTGAGCATTCATTTCTTCGAAGCCACTCAGGGCAACCATGGCTGCAGCCATGTTCCCCGTCAGCTTCAGTACACGTTCAATCAACTCACGCCGGCCAAACGCTCCGTCCACATAAAGGTGGACCAACTCTCCAACAGGACTATCGTGTTCATTCATGTCTAAAACCTCGTTACAACAGATTCTCTTACATTTCACTCACGCTCCGCTATCCTTCAATTGATGACAAGAATCGACGACGTTAGCTTTGACCTACTCTTCGGAGAAGCCCGTACCTTCCCCGCCTACCTCGACACCCCCGTAGACCCTGCTCTCCTGGTTCAAATCTACAACCAGATGAAGATGGGCCCAACCTCCATGAACTGCTGCCCCCTGCGCGTCATCTTCGTCAGCACCCCCGAAGCCAAAGAAAAACTCAAGCCCTGCCTTATGCCCGGCAACGTGAACCAAACCATGCAAGCCCCGGTCACAGCAATCTTCGCTGACGACCTCGACTTCTACAAGAAGATGGATCGTCTCTGGCCACACTCGAGCGTCCAACCCATGTTCGAAGGCAAACCCGAATTCACCGAGCGTTTCGCCTTCCGCAACAGCACCCTCCAGGCAGCCTACTTCATGATTGCCGCCCGTGGCTATGGCCTCGATTGCGGCCCCATGTCTGGCTTCAACAACGCAGCCGTCGACGAAGCCTTCCTTACTGGCACAAACTGCAAATCCAACTTCCTCTGCAATCTCGGCTACGGCGACAAATCCAAACTCCGTCCGCGCGGCCCTCGTCTCCCCTTCGACGAAGTCGCTAAGATCGTCTAGTGCTCCTACCCGCATTAATGATGTCGATCGGTTGGGCCCTGCGCGGCTCAATCGGTGGTGGCCCCTTGGGCGCAATGATCCCCGGTGCCCTCTGGGCCATGGCCATCGCGTACCAGAAGAAATGGACCGCCAGCCAGGCCAGCCTCTTCATCGGCCTCTGCACCATCGGCATCGGCCTAGGCGGCCAAATGACATACGGCCAAACCATCGGCCTCTTTCGGGATCCAGACACTCGCCTCTGGGGCCTCTTAGGTCTTACGGTCAAAGGTGCCATCTGGGGCCTCCTAGGCGGCGTCATCATCAGCCTCGCCTGGCTCATGCCCAAGCGCCCTGTCCGCGTCTCACTCTTCCTGATAGTCGCAGCCCAAGCCGGCTGGATGCTCATCAATCAACCCAAACTCATCTATTTCTCCAATCGCCTCATACGTCCGCGAGAAGAAATCTGGGCTGGCCTCGCGCTCTCAGCTTTGGCCGTATTGCTGCTTGTCCGCAACCCCATCGCCTACCGCTTCGCCATTTGGGGCACCCTCGGTGGAGCAATCGGCTTCGGTGGCGGCACCTTCTTCAACCTGGTCCCTATCCAGAACTTCCCTGGCTGGAAGATGATGGAATTCACTTTCGGCCTCATCCTCGGAGCACTGCTACAAAGAGCAGTTCCAGACACAACTCCAATCGAAGCCACACCGTGGAAGTCCTGGCATCAAGTCAGCTACCCGTTATTAGCTCTACTAACAGTCGGCGTAGACCTCACCCTGCAACTCCGCTTCGCCTTCACCGCAGTAACCTCGATCCTCATTCTGATCCTCGCCATGGCACCGCAACTCGGCTGGACAATCGGACTCAGCGTCACCCTCGCCGCAGCATGCTGGGAGCTCTATCCAACCCATCCCAACTGGGCCATCGCACTAGCTCTCATTCCTCCAGGCATCCTCGCATGGTGGCAATCCACGGTCGAAATCTTCAATTTGAAAGCAATGCTCCTGCTCTTGCTCACCTGCTGCTGGATCTATTGCCTCGAATATCTTCCAATTTTGCGCTAAACTGCGCGAAGCATGAGACTTGGAACCCTTCTCTTTCTTGTCGCCGCGCTCACAGCCGCAGCAGCCGATGACGTACCTTTTGCGAAAGAACTAAAGTTTCGCTCAATCGGCCCCTATAGGGGAGGTCGAGTAGTAACCGTCACCGGCGTTCCCTCACAACCAAACGTCTACTATTTCGGTGGCACCGGCGGCGGCATTTGGAAGACTCTCGATGGCGGCAATCGATGGACACCCATTAGCGACGGCCAACTCAAGACCGGCTCAGTCGGCTCCATTGCCGTATCCGATTCAGATCCAAATATCGTCTACGCCGGCATGGGAGAACAAGCCCTCCGCGGCAACGCCTCCCACGGCGATGGTGTCTACAAATCACTCGATGCAGGCAAAACATGGAAGCATGTCGGCCTCGCTGATACTCGGCAAATCGGGCGTGTCCGCATCCATCCCAAAAATCCCGGCATCGTCTACGTCTGCGCCATCGGTCACATGTCCGGTCCAAATCCCGAACGTGGCATCTTTAAGTCCACCGATGGCGGCACCAACTGGAAACAACTCTACACACGCGGAGAAAAGTCCGGCTGCGTCGACTTGATCTTGGAACCGGGCAACCCGAGCGTCATCTACGCCAGCTTCTGGCAAGTCCAGCGCACCCCCTACAGTTTTGATTCCGGCGGCCCCGGCAGCGGCCTCTTCAAGTCAACCGATGCCGGGGAAACCTGGACAGAAATTGGTCACAACACCGGTGCCCCTCAAGGCGTTCAGGGTAAGATCGGCGTCACCGTATCGCCCGTAAATCCCGAGCGAGTCTGGGCCATCATCGAGGCCGAAGACGGCGGCGTCTTCCGCTCCGACAACGGCGGCAAAGAATGGACCCGGGTCAATGAAGATCGCAACCTCCGCCAGCGCGCCTGGTATTACTCCCGCATCTATGCCGACCCGACCCGCCTCAACACTGTCTATGTCTGCAACGTCGGCTTCCATCGCTCCGACGACGGCGGCAGCACCTTCACCGCGATCCCAACCCCACACGGCGACAACCATGATCTATGGATCGCCCCCAATGATTCGCAGCGCATGATCCAGTCCAACGACGGCGGTGCCAACGTCAGCTTCAACGGCGGTCAAACCTGGACCAACCAGGCTCATCCTACCGCCCAGTTCTACCGCGTCGCCCTTGATGAAGACTTCCCCTACGGAATCTATGGCGCTCAACAGGACAACACAACAATCAAGACCAAATCCAGAGGCAACGATGGCGTGATCTCTGAGCGAGATTGGCACCCCGTCGGCGGCGGCGAGAGCGGCTGGATTGCCCCCGATCCCAAGAACCTCAATATCGTCTACGCCGGCTCCTACGGCGGCCTCCTCACTCGCTATAACCACCTCACAGGCCAGACCCGCGGTGTCCACGTTTGGCCTGACAACCCCATGGGAGGCGGTGCCGAAGCCATGAAATTCCGCTTCCAGTGGAACTTCCCCCTTCTCTTCTCACCCCACGATGCAAAGCTTCTTTACTCTGGTGCCAACCAGCTCTTCCGTTCCACCACCGAAGGCCAAAGCTGGGAATCCATAAGCCCCGATCTCACCCGCGACGACAAGTCCAAGCAAGGCTCAACCGGAGGCCTCATCACCAAAGACAACACCAGCGTCGAATACTATTCCACGATCTTCACCGTCGACGAATCAAAGCTCAATCAGGGGCTCATCTGGACTGGTAGCGACGACGGCCTAGTCTACCTAACCCGCGATGGCGGCAAGAACTGGTCTAACGTCACACCAAAAAACATCATGCCCGAATGGATCCAGGTCAACTCCATCGAAGCTTCTACACACGATCCAGCCAAAGCCTACTTCGCTGGCACCATGTACAAGAGCGACGATTTTCGGCCCTATCTCTACCGAACCAACGACTACGGCAAGACCTGGAAGAAGATCGTCAATGGCATCGGTGAGGCCGCCTTCACCCGCGTCATCCGCGAAGATCCCAACCGCAAGGGCCTTCTCGTCGCCGGAACAGAGACTGGCCTTTATGTTTCCTTCGATGATGGCGACAACTGGAAGCCCTTCCAGCTCAATCTGCCGGTAGTGCCAATCACCGACCTCGCCTTCCACAAGCGCGAAAAAGATCTCGTCATCGCGACGCAAGGCCGTTCCTTTTGGGTCTTCGACGAACTCCCGCTCCTCTATCAAATGACTTCAGGAATTCCTACAGAAGACCTCTACGTCTACGCACCCAAAGCCAACTACCGCTACGCCGGGAGCAGCGCAAACATCGAAGGCCTTCGAGCTCCCACCGGCGGCCAGAACCCACCCGAAGGCATCACCGTCCAGTACAGTCTCAAAAACAAAGCCAAAGCCGACGTCTCAATCGAGATCCTCGACGCCGCAGACAAACTCGTCCAGAAGTACCCCAAGGTTGCCGGCGAAGCGGGCCTAAACCGCTTCGTATGGGATCTGCGCTACCCAGACTCCACCAGCTTCCCAGGCATGATCTACTGGGCTGCCAACTCAAGAGGCCCCCGCGCCGTCCCAGGCAATTACTCCGTGCGAGTAACTTCAGACGGCAAGACTCAAACTCAACCCTTCACGTTGCTCCGCGACCCACGCATGGAAAGCACCATTGGCGACCTCCAAAAGCAGCTCGATCTCTCTCTGCAACTTCGCGACAAGATCACTCAGGCAAACGACGCTGTGATCCAGATTCGCGACGCCCGCAAGCAAGTGGACGAGCTGGTTGCCAAGGCCGCAAAACTCCCCTCAGCCAAAGCGGCGGTCGATGCCGGCAAGAAGCTCAGCGCCAGTCTCCTCGAAGTTGAGCAGGAGCTATACCAGGTAAAGAATCGCAGCAACCAGGACCCTCTCAACTACCCGATAAAGCTAAACAACAAACTCGCCTCACTCCTGGGCACAGTTCAAAATTCAGACACCGCCCCCACGGCGCAATCGAATCAGGTCTACGAAGATCTCGCAACAAAAGCCAACACCCAACTGCGAAAGCTCGAC
>JBKJUN010000866.1:0-6972 GCA_046590555.1 Bryobacter sp.
CCCCACGAGCGGCAGCAGCAGGACGTCAGTCAATCCAAACAGCAGGTGCTTCTCATCCGGGGACACGCTTTGCATATATCCCAAAGCGCCCTTCAACACCGACTCCTCCTCCCCAGACCCATCCGCCGCTTTCCGCAAAATATTGCCGCTGTTGATACCGCGACTGTCGCCGTAATACAAATACCTCCCATCCGAAGACCACTTCGGAAAGCTACCCCCGTTAAACGTAGTCCGCGCGCTAATCCCGTCCCCAAGTCCCATCACCCAGATATCGCTAGCGCCGCGCCCAGCCCCATACGCCACCCGGCTTCCATCGGTCGATAAACTATGGCCCAATCCCAATTCCACCGGCCGCCCGATTTGTTCGAGCACCTTACCCGCACGATCCACCCACCCAAACCGGACTATGCGCGCCACGCCCCCCCGCCCATAAAACAGCGTCCCATTCCCCGATACGGAAAACTCCCCATAGCCGTTAGCAGCAACCCCGCTAACGCCCTCCGCCACCATCACGGGGTCCCCTGTCAGACGTGGCGGATCCAGCTCCATCCGCCGCGACATCAGTGTCCCATGCCCCTGTAGATACAACAAACGCCGCGACATCGCATCGTACAGCCCGTTGAACTCCGATAACTGAACCAGCACCGGTGCCCGCCCATCCAAGGCCCCCAAATAGATCCCCCACTTGGCCTTGTCCCCACCACTCCGCAGCAGAAATAGAAACTCCTTCCCGCCCGGCAGAAACTGCGGGTATTGATGAGCTATCTCCGCAGCTGCCGTGTTCACTTTCGTCACGGCGATCGGCGTACCACCCGACGCCGAAACCCGTAGCAACCCAATCCCCCGTTCCCCAAATAGAATCAACCCCGCCTCACTCCATGATCCGCCGCGCGCGTTGGGCACGTCGCACAACGCAACCGGCGACCCGCCCACGACATCCACCCGCTTCAGCTTTCCCCCGGCCACAAAGCCCAGTGACTTACTGTCAGGTGACCAGAACGGCCGCCCCGCATTCTCCGTCCCCTCCAGAGCCCGCGCCTCCAACGAATCGAGCGCTCGAACGTGAAGCAGCGTCTCGCCTTTGGCGTTCGTCGCCATAAACGCCAGGGTCCGCCCATCTGGAGAGATGGCCGAGCCCTTCGCGTCTAAGCCACCGGCAACAAATTGCGCTCCCGCTGGAGCTGTTACATCTAGCCAAACGGGGCTCGCCTCCCTCGTGTTCCTCAACGCCAAGCCTCCAGTCACCACCGCCAGCAGCACCCCGGCCGCCGCCACAGCCCAAGGCCAACGACTCGCCCGAACAGCCGCAGCCACTTCCGGCGCAGGCGCGCGAAGGTCCAACACGACATCGCGCATCGATTGGTAGCGCTCCTCAGGATCTTTCGCCAAACACCGTCGCACCAACCGCTCCAGCCAAGACGGCGTAAACGGCGTCACCGCCATCGGCCTTGGCTCCGCCGAAAGAATCGCACCCACCAGGCTCGAATAGCTCTTGCCCTCGAACGCCTTCCGCCCCGTCACCATCTCGTAAAGCACCGCACCGAACGCCCAGATATCTGCGCGAGCATCCGCCTCGCGACCCTCAAACTGCTCCGGAGCCATATACTGCGGCGTACCCATGACCGTGCCCTCGGCCGTAAGCGCCTTAGTCAACGTCTCTTCCGTCGGCCCCGGCTTCACCGCTGCAGACTTGGCCAAGCCAAAGTCGAGCACCTTAACCCCATCTCGCGTCAGCATAATATTGCCCGGCTTCACATCGCGATGCGTCACACCTGCCCGGTGTGCACGGTCCAAAGCATCCGCAATTTGCACCGCAAACTTAAGCGCCTGCTCCAGCGGAATCGCCCCCTTGGCAATGCGATCCCCAAGCGTCTCACCCTCCATAAACTCCATCACCATGTAGCCATCACCGATGTCGTGCAGGATGCAGATGTTGGGATGGTTCAGCGAAGCAACGGCCCGAGCCTCACGCTCAAAGCGCAGCCGGACGTCCTCACGTTTAGCAATGTGATCCGGCAGCACCTTAATGGCAACGGTACGCTCAAGCCGAGTATCGCGAGCCTTATAAACCTCGCCCATCCCGCCCGCGCCCAATGGCCCCACAATCTCATACGGCCCGAGTTTGTCGCCAGCGTTTAAGCCCATAACAATGCATACAGAGTATCGCAACCCTACCTAAGTCGCGCTATGATGGTGCCATCATGGTGGCTCGAACGCAAATCACCCTCGAACCAGAACTTCACCGCCGCGCACGCAGCAAAGCTCTCGACCTGGGCATGTCCTTCGCCGAGTATATCCGTAGGCTCGTATCCCATGACCTCGGCAGTACCTCAAAACCCGCCAGCCCGGCCACAGTCTTCGACCTCGGCGCGTCCGGCAGCTCGGATATCGCCGCGAACAAGCATGACATGCTCGCTCAAGCCTTCTCCGCCAGCCGCGTTAACCGCCGCCCCGCATGAGTCTCTTCGTCGACACCTCCATCTGGTACGCCGCTGCCGACTCCTCTGACCGCGCCAACACCCGCGCCAAAGAAATTCTTTCCGCTGGTGAGCCGCTCGTCACCACAGATCACATCCTTATCGAATCCTAGACTCTCCTACGCTATCGAATCGGCCGCACCGCCGCCGAGCGATTCTGGCAAGCACTTCGCAGCGGCGTTGCCACCATCGAAACTGTAGTCCCTCCCGACCTCGACGCCGCATGGAAAATCGGACAGGATTTTCGCGACCAGGATTTCTCAATCGTCGACCGCACCAGTTTCGCCGTCATGCGTCGGCTTGGCATTCAGCGCGTGGCATCCCTCGATGCTCACTTCGCCATCTTTCGTTTCGGCCCAGGTCGCCGCCTGGCGTTCACCGTGGTCCGTTAAGGCTTCAACCCCGTCGCCCAGTTCTGCACCACCACCATCGGCAACCCCGCCGCTTCCCCACCTTCAGGAATCACTCCCAAAAACCGCTTCCCGTCCCGCGATGGTTTTGGCGACAACCCACTTACCCCGCCGCTCCGGGAACCCCTGGATTTACACCTCTTACCTGCCCTGATCGCAGACAGGATTTCGTAGGGTCCGAGTTTGTCGTCACCAGTGAACGGCATGAGTGATCCAAGCGATTATACTCCGCTCGAGTAGCGCGGCGGTCTTACTTGCGCGGTTCGAAGGTGACTTCCACCTCGGTTTTCACCTTGACAGCCTGGCCGCCTTGCATCGGGGGCTGATAGCGGAACTTCTCCCATTGGACAGCCTCACACAGTTGCGTGCCTGAATCGAGCTTGGAGATTTTTCCGTCGGTGTCGATGATCACTTTGCAGCGCACCGTCCCGCCCGCTGGCTCCCATAGGGGTGCGGTTTGGGCGGCTGGACCTTCGACCAGGAGCGCTTTTTGTTTTTCCGCTGCGACGGAGACTTCCGCGATGACTTTCTTCTCGGCGGAATCGGCTTTGGATTCCTTGGGGGTCAGTTTCGTGAGGAGGAATACGGGCCGGGCGGGATACCGCTTGACGATGGCCCGCAGCGAGGAGACGTGCAGAGCCGCGGCTTCTATCGAGAGTCCGGCCCAGGCCATTTTCACGGCCTTGCGGCAGCTTGCCTCCAGCGGATAGCCGTTCTTGCCGTTGCTGGGGTCGCCGATTTCGTCAATTAGATTTTGCGCGTGAACGCCCTCCACCACATACTCCTTGTCGTTGACTACTTCAACGGGTGACTTGAGAAAGAGGCGGTAGCGTCGCATGCCGTCCCATAAATAAACAGAAGGTCCTCCGGCGTTTAGAGCGGCGTCGGCAGAGGTGGATGCCGGTAGTACCTCTGCCTTGCCGTGAATTTGGTGGCGAGCTGGTGCGGCTTGTTCGGATTTGTTTGCGGTTGGCTCGCTGGAGCAACCGCTGAATCCGGTGAGCGTGACTGCGATCCACCAATACATGTTGGCTTTGCTATGCATAGTGCGTTGCCTCTCTTTCTCGAAGCCTGACGTTATCACGGGGGATGGCTGTTGACAACCGGAAAGTCACTAGTGTCGCTAGTATGTGATTTGTCCGGTTGAATTTATACGTCATCTCTCCGTTTTAAAAAAACGGCGCTATGGCGTCAAAGCTTCCAGACCAACGAGCGCCTCTGAACTGGCCAGGGGGCAGTTGAATGCAAGAACGTCGCTGCAAGTACTGCGCGTCGAGTCATACTGTTATTCGCGGTTAAGCATGACGCCAATCTGACACTGTTGTGACAAAAGCCAGTGACTTGCAGCATAAACTTTGATTGATCGCTCATGACTATGCGCATCCCACTTCTGAAAGCCTTGTTTACGACAACCACCATCGTGACCTTCACGCTGGTCTGGTTTGGCTTTAGGACTGCCGAGCAAGAGCAGCGCCTCACGCTCCAGCGCAATAAGGAATTGCTTGAGAATGCTGCTGACACCGCCGCTGCAGGCATTAGAGCCAGGCTGGCCGAAGCAAAAGAGAAGCTCAGCAAGGGTGAGCCCATTGAGGGTGCAATTGTCGTGATTCTGAGCAACGGAAGGCTCTCCGTCAAACCTGAGGGAAAGCTGGCTTTTGTCCCTGAGGCCCCTTCGAGCCCGAGCCTGAACCATTTATTCCTTGCGGCTGAGAAGATCGAATTCAGCGGTTCGTCCCTCGAACCATCCATCAACACCTACCGCCAACTTGGCAATTCCCCCAACTCGGCAATTCGTGCGGAAGCACTACTGCGCCTAGCCAGAGCTTTGCGAAAAAGCGGCCTCGAGCAAAGCGCCCTCGAAGCATACAAACAGTTATCCACCATGAATGCAGACTCAGCCGCAGGCTTGCCCGCCGCGTTAGTAGGCCTTGATGGTCTGCATCATTTTCAGAAGATTGCCGACAGCATCGATCAGGGCCAATGGCTGCTGAATCGAGGTGCGGCTGAGTTCTATAGGAGCCGCGCAGGCGATCGTCCCAAGCCTGTTTCATGGCTGATGGCGGAAGCAATGCAACAGGGTTGGGGCCAGAATGTGCTGATCCCATTTAAAGCGGAAGATTTTCATGCAGTCACCCTTTGGCAAACCATTCCTTCAGGATCGGCAGGCATGGTGGCGGAAACTCGTTCGCTTGTGGAACTTGCAATACCTGCAGGTTATCGCTTCACTCTAAACTCAACTGCTCAAGCCGGCCCAGGTGCTTTGCGCCTCTTGGGTGATACTTCCAATCCCTGGTCAATCAGGATCCTTCCTGAGCGAGACCATCAAGACACCAATAACTCGGCGCTCCTGCTAGCCATGATTGCCCTCATGATTCTCTTCTTGTGGGGCACCGTCTACTTCATGGCCAAAGCAGTTCGCCGGGAAGCAAAAGCCGCACAGTTGCAGTCAGATTTCGTGGCCAGTGTATCGCATGAGTTCCGCTCCCCACTTACCACCGTGAGGCAGCTTTCAGAAATGCTCGAGATGGATCAGGTTCCCAGTGATGAGCGCCGGCACCAGTATTATCAAATGTTGTCGAAAGAATCGATGCGTCTCCAAAGACTGGTGGAAACCTTGCTGAACTTTGGCAAACTTGAGTCCGGAGAGCAACAATTGCAGTTCAGTTTGGTTGACGTGGGAGACATCGTTGGGTCTGTACTTGCCGAACTGGAAGGCTCTGGCCGGGTATCCGTTGAATGCAGCACGCGGCTAGAAGTTTCAGGAGATAAGGAATCGCTGTGTATGGCCATCAGAAACCTGATTGAGAATGCGTTGAAGTATTCCCCTTCGACAAATCCCGTTGAGGTCCGTTTCGGCAAGCGGCAGAACCAGGCCTTTCTCGAAGTAAGCGACAGCGGGCCTGGCGTCCCTTTTGAGGAGCGAGAGAGGGTCTTCGAGAAGTTTGTACGGGGCCAATCTGCTGTCGCTGCCAACATAAAAGGCACCGGGATCGGTTTAGCGTTGGTAAAGCAAATTATGCTCGCGCACGGCGGTCAGGTAACCCTCCATTGCCCTGCCAATCAGGGTGCAACATTCACACTTTTATGGAACAAGTCGAGATAACCGTGTCAAGAATCCTGATTGTTGAAGACGAACCCGGAATCGCCATGGCTCTCGAAGATGACCTGACGATGGAGGGCTACCAGGTGGAATCTACGCGCGATGGGATTCAGGCGTCAAAGCTGGCAAAAGAAGGCAGTTTCGATTTGATTGTGCTCGATCTCATGCTGCCCGGCAAAGATGGTTTCGAAGTTTGCCGCGACGTCAGACGCGCTGGCATCACAACTCCAATTCTGATTCTTTCCGCCCGCACACAGGAATCGGAAAAGGTCATGGCCTTTGAATTGGGCGCTGACGATTACGTCACCAAGCCGTTTGGAGTCAGGGAACTTCGTTCCAGGGTGATGGCTCTCTTAAGACGCTCTCAACCTGTGACGCCCCCAACGGGAAAGCTCCTCAGGATCGGCGAGGTAGAGGTTGACTTTGATCGAGCCGAGGTCCGTAGAGGATCCATATGCACAGCCCTGACGCCGCTCGAGTTTAAACTACTTGAGTTCTTCACCCGCAACCGCGGTAGAGTTTTGACTCGCGACCAACTCGTGGAGAGCGGATGGGGAATGAATGCCTTTGTCTCGGACAGAGTCGTGGATAACCACATTGGAAACCTTCGAAAGAAAATTGAACCGGACTTCGAAGCTCCCCGATACCTGCTGAACATCAGAGGTCTTGGATATCGCTTCGATGGGTAAAACCTGACCGAAATCTGACACACCTTATGCAGGAAACAGGAATGTCGCACTTTAAGCTTCAACACAGGAGATTGATATGAAATATCTGTTGTTCTTGCTTTGTGTTGTAAATGCAGCCGCTCAGTCGGCAGAGAAACTTCTTGAGTCTGCCCATCATACGGCAGTCATCAACGGCGATCTAAAGAAAGCGATCACGGAATATCGCCAGATTGCGGACGAGTTCCAAACAGGTGAGTGCCAGGAAGGAGGTTTGGTTTGACTACAAGGTTTTTGAATAGATCACCGTTTCTTGCAAG
>JBKJUN010000870.1:0-2639 GCA_046590555.1 Bryobacter sp.
TCTCAAAGGCTATGTAAACATTCCACTCGGCGAACTCGAAAAGCGGATCGGTGAAGTCCCCAAAGACAAGGCCATCATCACTGCTTGAAACGGCGGAGGCCGTGCCGCGCGTGCCGCGGACATACTCACCAAGGCTGGCTACAAGGTAGTCGCCTCTTGTGGACTCAAAGACTGGAAAGAAAAGAAAAAAGAGCTCGTGGGAGTGAAACCCAAACCCTGAGCTACGTCTTCTGAATCGTAAAAGTGCCATTGGCGTGGAGCTTGAATACTCGGCCACGCCAATGAATCGTATTGCCAAAGAAGCCTGCCACCCAAAACCCAAAGCTGAGCAGATCTTGAAGCGGCAACAGATAAAGCTGCTTCGCGCTCGCGTTGTCGTTGAGCACCCCGTTTTGCGTCGCAAAGGCAACGGTAAACCTCAGCATCAGCGATGCACCAAGAAACCCAAACTCAAATCCAGTCAGTGGCCACACAGCCAGCAGAATAGGCAACGGATTCGTAAAGAACTGCCCAATATACCCAAGCGGCCGGGATCGCCGCGTCGAGCGATTCCACCGCAGCCGATGCGCGAAATTCAGCTTCAACTCCTCCAAACCAATCCGGTGCTCCACCACATAGCTCGACAGGATCGACTGCCATCCCTTGGCAGTCACCCGCTGCCCCAGAACAAAATCTTCAGCCAGATAATTCTGGAGACTCCCCCACCCGCCAGCATCCGCAATCGCCGCCTTGCGCGCAGCCACCGTCGGCCCAAGCGTAAAGCGCATCCCCTCAATCATCCGCGCCACCAGAATCCCGGCAATGAACTCCGTATTCATCCCCAGTGCCTCGGTCTCGCTCCAAAGGCTGGGCCCGCCCACAGCTCGATAAGGACAGGTAGCAACACCCAGCTTCGGGTTCGCTGCAAACTCGTTCGACATCGTGGCCAGAAAACTCTCGGTCACCCGAATGTCAGAATCCGACATGATCACCAGATCATGCTCAGCGGCCTCACAAAGCTTCTCAAGACTCCAGACCTTCGCGTTGGCATATGTAGGCTCCCCCACCAGCAGCAGCCGCGATTGCACCAGCGGGAATTCAGCCTGCAGCTTCTCAACTACCGCAATAGCCGGATCCTCAGCCGTACGAACCGCAAAGAGAATCTCCCAGTACCCTGAATACACCTGTTGGAAAACACTACGAAGATTTTCCTCAAGGCCAAGATCAAGACCCTTAAGAGGCTTGAGAATACTGATCGGAAGAGGGCTAAACTGAGCTGCCGGCGCGACGCTGAGATAGCGATAAACAGCCACCAGCACCAGGAAGCAATAGATGATTGCCCCCAGCGCTAGTAGCCAAAGTAGAGAGGTCATTTATTCGATCGGAGTCTTGTTCTTGTTCACTTCACTCAGCATTGTCGTGAACTCATCAAAGGTCTTCGCCCCAAGATCTCCATTGCGACGATTCCGAACCGATACAGTACCTGCATCCACTTCACGATCGCCAATGACGAGCATGTACGGAATCTTCATCAACTGCGCTTCGCGAATCTTGAAGTTCACCTTCTCGTTTCGCTTATCGATCTCGACGCGGAAGCCCTGTGCCTTCAGCTTCGCCGCAAGCTCCGCAGCATAGACGTTCGCGCGGTCCGTTACCGGCAGCAGCGATACCTGCACAGGCGCAAGCCATACCGGGAAAGCCCCGGCATAGTGCTCCACCAGAATTCCAAAGAACCGCTCCACACTGCCAAACAGTGCACGGTGCACCATCATCGGCGTATGCTTGTTGCCATCTTCGCCGATGTAGTTGAGGTTAAAGCGACGAGGCAGATTAAAGTCAAACTGCACTGTAGAAAGCTGCCACTTGCGGCCAATCGCATCGACGAGTTTGACGTCGATCTTCGGCCCATAGAATGCCGCCTCATCCGGCATCACCTTCACATCGAGTCCAAGCCGCGACACTGCATTCTTCAAAGCGTTCTCGGCCAGCATCCACTCGTCATGCGTACCGACGTACTTGTCCGATTTCCCGCCATCCCAGGTCGAAAGCTCCGCTTCATACTTCTCAAACCCAAAGGTCTTCAGCGTATGGAAGGCAAATTCCAGGCATCCAATCACTTCGTCTTCAACCTGCTCCGGTGTACAGAAGATATGGGCATCATCCTGACAAAATCCACGAACCCGCAACAGCCCGTGCAGCGTGCCCGAACGCTCATACCGGTACACAGTACCAAGCTCACCAAGGCGAACCGGCAAATCGCGATAGCTGTACTGCTTGTTGTCATAGATGAGAATGTGACAAGGGCAGTTCATCGGCTTAAGCTGATAAGTCGCATCGTCCAGCTCCATCGGGACGAACATATTCTCGCCGTAAAAATTGGCGTGCCCTGATACTTCCCAAAGCTGACGCCGCGCCACATGCGGAGTCACAACCAGATCGTAGCCGCGCTCAAGATACGAATCGCGCATCCAGTCTTCCATGATCTTGCGCACCAGCGCGCCCTTCGGATGGAAGAAGATCAACCCTGGCCCAGCAAGCTCCTGAATCGAGATCAGGTCCAACTCACGGCCCAACTTGCGATGGTCGCGTTTCTTAGCTTCCTCAAGCTGCTTCAAAAACTCATCTTGATCTTTCTGGCTATACCAGGCAGTCCCGTAGAT
>JBKJUN010000905.1:0-28768 GCA_046590555.1 Bryobacter sp.
TTGGCAGAGCGTCAGGTACTGATGGTTCCGGCAGTGCTCACAGAATTATTGAGTGATCCAAAGTTAGGACTTGGGGTTCAGGATTTGCTGTTGCAGATACCATTGGTGGACGTGGGCGATGGCTACTGGAAGAGGGCTGGGGAGTTGCGTGCGCTGGTGTTGAGAAAGAAGAGGAAGGCGCGGCTTGGGGATGCATTAATTGCGCAGAGTTGTGTGGACCGGGGCGTGCCGCTGCTGACAAGAGATGGGGATTTCAAAGCGTTTGCCGAGGCGGCGGGACTGGAATTGGCGATTTAGAAAAAGAGAACGCGCCGGCCTCGGGGTGGAAGCCGGCGCGTTAACGTATGTGCGGGGTATGGAAGGGGGTCCGTACCCGGCTACATACGAGGTCGTTAGAAGCTGAATCGCAGACTGAGCTGGATACGACGATTGGCTGAGGAGCCACCGCCACCGCCAGGACCGCCGCCACCCGGGCCGCCGAAGCCGCCGCCGGTGGTGTTGGAGGTACCGAAAAGCGGGGAGGACATAGTGCCGACCGGAGCGCCAAGGTTGACGTTGTTGGTGGCATTCTGCGCCTGGATGCTAAGCGTGAGATTGTACTTCTTGTTCTGACTGCCGAAGATGCCCGCAGGAGGGCCGCCACGGCCACCGCCGCCACCCATCATCCCGCCCATGGGAGGACCACCGCCGCCGCCGCGCGATCCGCCGCCGCCCATGCTGCCCTGACGCATCATCATGCCCATCGGGTCTTGTTCAGCGCCCTTGGGTTCTCCACCGAAGCCCCAGGTGCGGCTGAGACGAAGGTTGAGGGTAAAGGTGCCAGGGGCTTGGCCGGAATTGCGAGCGAGGAGTTGCTGGCCTTGCTTCGGATTGGGATCGAGGTAGCGGCCATCGTAGAAGATGATACCGGGGCCAGGGCCACTCGCGATGCCGGGCCTGTGGATATTGAGCTGGTTGTCCCCGTAGACATCGCGACCGGTGACGATGTTGAAAGGACCACCGGTGCTGAAAACCATGAAGGGGCTGAGGCTGACCTTGAAGGGCAGCGTGATTGAACCCGCCGCAAACATGCGGTGACGGATATCGAAGCGATTGCGACCCCATTCACTGGCCACGTTGTAGGTGTCGTTAGGGAAGGTGTTTGCCCCATCGGTGTTGCCGTTGGCGCGACCGAGAGTGTAGAAGGCGAAGACCGAGATCTTGGGATTGATGCGAGCGTTGGTATTGATGACCAACTGATCCTGCTTGAAACGGCCTGTCGACTCGTAGAGGAAGAGATTACCGGCAGAGGGGCCGAAGGGGTAAACAGCAGTGTTGGGCGTTGCCGGGTTAAAGGTACCCGCAAGCGGGGTGTTGATGTTGCGGCTACGAAGCTGGTTGATTCCAACTGTGTGGTTGTAGTTGATGCCGAGGGTGATATTGCGCGGCAGGCTGCGTTCGAGGCCCGCATTTATCTGAAAGAGGTAAGGGTTTTCGATAGTCGGATCAATCAGACGAGTGGTTCCGGCGCGCGAGTTGCTCTGGATCTGGCTGATCGGAGGAACATTGGGGTAGAAGTTGGGGAAGGCGACGAAGTACTGTTGTTGGACGACTCCGTTGAGGCGGCGAGCGTCAAGGCTGAGGTCTTCACCGAAGCGGTCATAAAAGAGGCCGGCACCAGCGCGGAGGACCGTCTTTGGGGGGCGGCCGTTTTGTGACTTGCCGACACCATAGGCCAATCCGATGCGAGGAGCGAAGTTGTACTTGTTCTTGATGTTGGACTGGGTCTCAAAGCGGATGCCGCTGGAGAGGCTGAAGTTGGGACGCACGCGCCATTCATCCTGGAGGAAGAGGCCAGCATCGATTTGGTTGATGCTTTGAACAGGTATGCCTGCTGACAGTGAAAACTGCTGGGCACCTCCGCCCTGGGCACGAATCTGGTCGAGAGTGAGCCCGTTTGCAAGGCCACGCTGGGTGATCGAATAAGCGTTCAGCGACTGAAAGGTAAAGCTGCCGTTGTAGCCGCTGGTGTTCTGGTCGGTTTGCTGGACGCCACGCAGACGGCCACCAAATTTGAGGAGGTGACGGCCCTGTGTGTAGGAGCTGATGTTGGAATACTCGTAGCGCTTTTCATTGCTGAAGTTGTTGCGGATTGTGGCTCCGCCGCCGAAGAAGGAGTCGAGGACATTGACGGAAGGAGTGTTTGAATTACCAGTGGTATCAAAGCGCGTGCCGACGAACTGGAAGCGGTCTTCGTTGATCAGTTTCGAGGTGGCAATCCAGGTGTGGGTAAGCTGCACCTGATTGGTTTTGTTTTCGGTGTCGAGGGCACGCTCGGGAAGCGTGAAAGCGCTGATGCTGCCGTTAGCGCTTGTGTTGCGCTGGAAGGTGTAGCGGGTAGTGAGAGTATGCTTGGCGCTTAGCTGGAAATCAGCTCGAGGCGAGAGGCTGAAAGCGCGAGTAGGGTTGCCGATGTTTTGCACAAACGAAACCGGGTTGAAGAAGGAATCGATGGTGCGGGCGTTAATGAGACTGGCTTCGTCGTTGATGCGGGTATCGATGTCGAGAGCGAAGCTGGACTTTTTTGAGAGAGGCCCGCTAAGGCTGCCGCTGAGGCTGTTCTGATAGGCGTCAGGACGAGTGTTGGCGAAGTTGTTTCTTGAATTCAGGACGTTGTTGCCGGCGTTGTAGAAAAACTGACCGCGGAATTTGTCGGAGCCCGGCTTGGTGAAAATCTCGATCCGGCCAAAGCCGATGCGGTCGTATTCTGCCGAGAAGGGGTTGGAGTTGACGCGGATTTCGCGGATCGAGGCCTTGGGGGGGAGACGGCCGCCGGAGAATCCATCGATAAAGAGCTGCGCGCCGTTGGGGCCCGCCGCAGGGCCGGCAAGGGCATTGAGTTCATTCTGGAGGTCGTCAGGGTTGTCGCTGAGCATCGCAAGGTCTTCACCTTTGAGGACGAGAGCTCCGACGTTGCTGGAAGGATCAACGTCGATAGCGACTGTGTCGGTAACGGTGATCTCTTGCTTGGAGGCTTCAATATTGAGTTTGGCCGCGATGCTGACCTGTTTGCCTGAAGCGATTTCAAAATTGGTCTGCTCGAAGAGACTGAAGCCAGCCGAGGAGACACGGATGGTGTACTGACCACCAGGTATGGCGGGAACGGTAAATTTGCCGTCGGCGTCTGAGGAGGCGACCTTGACGAATCCACCGGCACCGGACAGGGTGATGGAGGCGCCAGGGATGGCTGCACCCGAGGGGTCGGTAACAACACCCTTGAGGATAGAGCCAGTTGGGGCTTGGGCAAAGGCCATTATCGACGATGCGAAAAGGCTGAGAAAAAGGCACAGTAATCGACTGTGGGAGGTCATGGTTGCTCCTAAAGCAAGAATTCGAAATGTAAAAGTCAATGGTTAGAAAATTGGAGCTTACTGGGCTCCACCGCCACCGCCGCCGCCCATCATGCCGGCGCCGCCGTCCAGATTCCAGGTACCGAGCTGCGAGGCACGGGATCCGTTCGCCGGGGTGGCCAGGATTGGCTCAACACCGGCAAGGATGGTAATGGCAACCACCTTATTTGGTTCTTTGGTTTTGCTGACCGAGAGAATCAGCGGATCATCTTTTTTGAGTTCAGAGAGTTGGATTGCAGGAGCACGATCAATAGCCATGCCCATCATGTCGCCACCGGGACGACGCATTCCGCCCATACCACCGGGCATCCCGCCGCCCATGCCTGCTGGAGGACCACCAGCCGCAGCGGGAGGACCACCACCAGGGCGACCGCCTGGAGTTGGTGCGCCAGCGGTTGCTGGGGTGCGTACGCCCTGCTGGGGACGCATTCCCATACCGGCAGGGGCACCGCCCATGCCGGCAAAGCCGCCGTTCATGGACATGGCCATCATTGTTGCTGCCATCTCAGGGAGCTTTTTCACGTTGGTGTCTTTGCCTACTTTGACGAAAACCGGCTTCTTGGTGTCGAGGTCGATGACTTCGATTACACCGTTGGCCAAATCGATGCTCTTTACAGTGACTGCCATGTTGCGAAAGGCACCACTGACGAGCTGGTCGGCTTTGTAGGAGAGGCCGTCTTCGGATTTGGTACCAAGGGCACGCACCTGATCATTGACGTCAATATCATTGATGGAACTGTTTGTGGCGTCGGCGAATTTGATGCTGCCTTCGGCGTAGCGCTTGACTGATGCCTTTTCGTTGAGACCGACTTTGATTGGCTTAACTCCGTCGGCTCCGCGCGAATTGATCGTGACAATCTTTGCATCCTTGTCGATTGCAGTAACAATCCCGGTGACACCCTTGGTGGCCCAGAGCATTTGTTCTTGCTGCTGTTTTTTGGCGATGTCGGTTTTGCTCATCAGGACGATCAGCGTGGCGTTCATTGTGCCATCGGCGAGCGGACCGCGGGCAAGAACGCGATCACCGGCGCTAACGGCAGACAATTCAGCCGGTTTGGCGTTCTGGAGGCTGGTTTCGCCAGGGGGGATCTGAGATACCTTTGCGGCATCAGCCACCTTAACCTTTGTTTCAGTGCCGTCATCGGCTTTGATTGAAAGAATTCTGGCCGCAGCATCAGCGGCGACAACGGTTCCAACCACTGGTTTTGGGGCCTGAGCCAGAAGGCTGAAGCTGCACGCAGCGAGGATTGCAATTTTGAGCATCAACGAATATTTTCCCATCTTCAATTAGCCTGACGAACCTAAAGACGAAGAAGTTAGAGGAAAGATCCAAAAAGACATGTAAAGAATTGTGAACAATTCCCCACAGTGTGAAAAGAGGAGTAATCCCGTATACTAAGAGTGGTTGAAGATCAGCGTCCCCGTAAGCAAAGGCATTGAATCCTTTTTTGGCTCTCGAGACGAGAATATTCGTCTCCTAGAGCGCAATCTTGGCGTTCGCACTTTTTTGCGTCATGACAATCTGGAGATTGATGGGGATGAGCGTTCCGTTGAACGGGCCAGATTGATTCTTGAGGATTATCTGGGACTACAGAAGGAAGGTCATGCGATCTCCAATGCAGATCTCAACAATTTCCTTCGCGTGGTTACCGTTGAAGATCAAACTTCTTTACGCAATCTTTACCTAAGTGGACGGCAGCGGAGTTTTGGCAAGAAAATTCTAGCTCCAAAGACAGTCAATCAGCGCCGTTACGTGGAGGCAATTGAGACGCACGACCTGACATTTGGGATCGGGCCGGCTGGAACCGGCAAAACTTATCTTGCTGTGGCGATGGCTGTGGCCGCTTTACTTGGCAAGCAGGTGAGCCGGATCGTTCTTACCAGGCCTGCAGTAGAAGCTGGCGAAAAACTAGGATTTTTGCCTGGGACCTTGCAGGAAAAGGTGGATCCATATCTGCGACCACTCTACGATGCGCTCTTCGACATGATTGAAGCTGACAAGGTGGAGAAGTTACTCGAGAAGAATACGATTGAGGTAGCACCGATCGCCTTCATGCGCGGTCGTACTCTGAACGATGCCTTCATCATTGTGGACGAAAGCCAGAACTGCACGCCGGATCAGATGAAGATGATTCTGACGCGAATGGGCTTTAATTCCAAGATGGTCGTTACTGGTGACATCACGCAGATCGACTTGCCCGGTGGCAAGCGGAGCGGATTAATCGAAGTCACGGAAATTCTGAAGAACGTTGAAGGCATCTCGTTCGTTCACTTTGACGATACAGATGTAGTGAGACATAGCTTGGTGCAACGGATTGTGCGGGCCTATGAGAGCTATTCCGAAAAAACCGGGATTGGCCGCCAAATGCTGTTAAAGCTTGATGAGCCAGTACCGGCAGCTGCTGCAGTGGCCAGTATTACGCCGGGTTCGCCAGTAGACCAACCAGAAGCCTGATGGGCAAACGAAGCTCCATTCTGTTCCGCAAAACGATCCCAAAAGAGGAGCGCTTCGTTTTGCGTGCTTTTGCCGAAGAATTGGCCGAACAGGTACTCGAGGGCAAAAGTTTTGATTGCCTGATCAGCAATGACAAACAACTGCACCAACTGAATTTGCAATTTCTTGGGGCAGACTATGCAACTGATGTCCTGAGTTTTCCATCTGGAGAGGGTGAGAACCTGGGCGAGCTTGCGATCTCGATCGAACGCGCGGCGGAGCAGGCCGCCGAGCAGGGACATGCCCTTGTCGACGAAATGAAGATCCTGATGCTGCATGGGGTGCTGCATCTTAAGGGTCTGGACCATGAGACGGATCGTGGGCAGATGCGGCGCGTCGAAACCAAGTGGCGCAAGCTGTTTGGTTTGGGAGCGGGATTGATTGAGAGGACTCGATGATTACAGTCTTCTGGATTGGTCTTTATGTAGCTGCGCTGGCGGCATTGATGTTGTTCTCTTACGTGCAGTTGCTCTACCTCGAAAGCCTGCGTTTGAGGGCTCGGGATTTTCCGGCACTGGAGTATTTCAAAGACGTTATTTCCCCAAGGCTGGGGATGGAGACTGATGACGCAGCGCTGATGTTTAGCCTTTACAAACATGGCTTGCTGGTTTGTATCGGGGTACTCGCGTTTTTCCTGAGTGATGGCGGGCCCACTCCTGTTCTGGATATCTTGCAGGGGATCGCTGTGGCATTGATTTCTATGGCAATTTTTTCTTATCTGGTGCCACAGTTGATGTACCGAAGGGCGACCGGTGAAGCGCTTGGGGCACTGGTTCCATTATTGAAGCTGGCAGCTTTGTTGATGCGGCCTTTCGCGACACTGTTGCGATTTATTGAGACTCTGGCTGAAATCAGCAAACCGACCGAGAGTCTTGACGATGGGGCGAGCCCACAAGAAGAAATCGAAGCGCTGATTGCAGCCGGTGAAGAAGAAGGATTGATTGAAGAGGGCGACAAGAAACTAATCCAGAGCGTGGTTGCCTTTGGGGACAAGCGGGTGCGTGAAGTAATGACGCCACGGCCCAATATTGTCGCCATCGACGGAACAAAGACGCTGGAGGAATTGCGCCGGCTGCTAATCAACGAGCAGTTCTCACGGATTCCTGTTTATGAGGGCGAGGTCGACCGGATTACTGGATTTGTCCATGTGCGCGACATGTTTGAAGTGGAAGATCAAGACCGTGCGGGGATGAATGCGATCGACTTACAAAGGCCAATTGCATTTGTGCCGGAAACAAAGCTGGTTACCGATCTGCTTAAAGAAATGCAGCAGGACGGCAACCATATGGCTATTGTGGTGGATGAATACGGCAATACTGCCGGTCTGGCAACGATGGAAGATTTGGTGGAAGAAGTCTTTGGTGAAATCCGTGATGAGCACGAACCCGGGCATGACGTGATCACCGAAGAGGACGGCAAATTTGTGGTGGCAGGAAGTTTTGACGTCGATCACCTGAGAGATCTGCTAGAGTTCAGCCCGGATGAAGCGATTGAGGCAACGACTGTGGGTGGACTGGCAACCGAATGGTTTGGGCGCGTGCCCAAGGCTGGAGAAACTATCGAACGAGATGGAATCAAGCTCGAAATTATGTCGAGCGATGAAAGACGGGTAGAACGCTTGCGGCTGTGCCGCGCGGTCGAAGCCGGTGAGGAAGAAGATGTCGAAGAGAAGAACAGCGAAGACTAAGTCGAAATTCGGCCGCGTGGCAATCGCCGGGAGACCGAATGCAGGTAAAAGCACGCTGCTGAACGGTCTGCTGGGATCAAAACTGGCGATTGTGTCGGCAAAACCTCAGACTACAAGGTCAAGCATCATGGGGGTTGTAACGGAGGACGCAGGTCAAATCGTGTTTTTCGATACGCCTGGAATCCACAAGAGCGATACCCTGATCAATCGCCGAATGATGCAGAGCGTTCGGGCGGCGCTTGAGGGGAAGGACCTTCTGATTTATGTCGCCGATGCAACGCTGATGGCGGATCAGGGAGCGTTAGCCGAAGACGAGAAGGAAGCTCTCGATGCATTGCGCCGGGCGCGGGAAGGTAATCCGGTGCCTGCGTTTCTTGTGTTGAACAAGATCGATCAGATTCCTGATAAGAGATTGCTGCTGCCGAGGATTGAGGCATTTCAAGCAGCCTTTCCATTTGAGGCGCTGATTCCGGTTTCTGCGCGCAAGGGTGAGGGGCTGCCTGGATTAAAGAAGGCAATCTTTGAGAAGCTGCCTGAGGGTGAGCCGCGATTTGAAGCTGATTACCTGACAGATATGCCGGAGAGGAATATCGCGGCGGAAATCATTCGCGAGAAGATCTTGCACTTTACCGGCGACGAGGTGCCGCATAGTGTGGCCGTTGTTGTTGACCAGTGGGAAGAGAAGCCGAACGTGGCGCATGTTACCGCAAGCATTATTGTGGAGCGTGAGGGCCAAAAGCCCATTCTGATCGGCGCTAAAGGCGCGATGATCAAAAAGATCGGGACTGAGGCGCGGAAAGACCTGGAAGAAATTCTTGGCCGGAAGTTTTATCTTGAGTTGTTTGTGAAGGTGAAACCGAAGTGGCGCGAGAATGAATCATTCCTGAATGAATTGGGATGGCAGAATACGAGCGAGGTGAAATGACCAAATTATTTATCGTGGTGGCGACAATGTTCGCCCTGATATTACCGGCAGTTGCCCAGAAGAAGAAAAATAGCGATGAGCAGATTTACGATCAGGTAAGAATGCGGCTTGCGAATGATCCAGATATAAAGGGTGGCAACCTAAATGTCGATGTCAAAAATGGAGTTGTTACCGTAAAGGGGCGAGTCGACAAAGAGCGGGCTCAACAGAAGATCGAAAGAGTCGCCAAGAAGGTGAAGGGCGTCAGCTCAGTTGTAAATCAGGTCAAAGTAGAACCTTAAATGAAAGTTGCGGTGATTGGGACGGGGTATGTCGGCCTGACTACAGGCGTGTGTCTGGCATTTGTTGGTCACGAAGTTCATTGCCTGGACGTCGATGAACATAAGGTAAAAGCGTTGCGGGCAGGCCAGATTCCGATCTTTGAGCCCAACTTGCAGGAATTGATGCAGGAGGGCGTGGATCGGCTGCACTTCACCAGCAAGTACGAAGAGGCGATCCCCGATGCCGAGATCGTGTTCATTGCTGTGGGCACGCCGAGTTTACCCGATGGGCAACCTGACCTGAAGTATCTGCGAAGCGCTAGCGAGAGCCTTGGCAAGCACCTAAGTTCGCCATTTACGGTGGTGGTCAACAAGTCGACAGTCCCGATTGGCAGCGGGAATTGGGTGGGAGCACTGATTCGAGAATCGCAGAAGGTGGCCGGCAAGAGCGCGCCATTCGCCGTGGCATCGAATCCTGAATTCCTTCGGGAAGGGTCGGCGATCTCTGATTCGCTATACCCGGACCGGATTGTGATTGGTGCAGACAGTGGACGGGCGCTTGAATTGTTGTACACGTTGTATCGGCCTGTGATTGACCAAAATTTTGCTGCGCCCGCTTTCTGCCCTCGACAGGAAGGTTTTGGGGCTGTGGCGCTCGTGTCTACGGATCTGGCGAGTGCGGAATTGATCAAGTATGCGGCGAATGCATTTCTTGCCACCAAGATCAGCTTCATCAATGAGATTGGCTTGCTGGCGGGGAAAGTAGGCGCGGATATTCAGCACATCGCTCGAGGGATTGGCCTCGACTCCCGTATCGGAAATCGGTTTTTGAATGCGGGTTTGGGCTGGGGTGGAAGCTGCTTCGCGAAGGATACGGCGGCTTTATCAGCAACTGCCAAAGAGTACGGCTTGGGCATGGGGATTGTGGAAGCAGCGCGCCATGTGAACTTCGGCATGCGTGAACGTGTGCTCGACAAGCTGCTGGAGGCTTTGAAGATTATCAAGGGCCGCAATATTGCCGTTCTGGGGCTTGCTTTCAAGCCAAATACAGATGACTTGCGTGATGCACCAGCAATCGATATTATCCGGCGCTTACGGGATCGTGGCGTCATCGTAACCGCGCATGATCCAATTGCGATGGACCGCTTCCGGGTGGAACATCCGGATCTAGCCGGGATCTTAAGCAACTCAGCCGAAGAGGCAGTCACCGACAGCGATGCGGTGGTTTTGACAACAGAGTGGAGCGAGTATCGAGAGCTCGATTGGGCTGCACTGGCGGGTACTGTTCGACAAAAGAATCTGCTGGATACGCGCTGGATTCTGGATAGCGAGAATATGAAGAAGGCTGGATGGAATCTGATGCGGATACCCTAAGGGTATGAGTCTTCATCTGCGCCCAGCGAACAGCAATGATCTGGCCATAATCCTTCAATTGATACGCGATTTGGCTGTCTATGAAAAGCTGCTCGACGAGTGTGTGTCGACGGAAGCGTTGCTTGGGCAACATCTATTTGGCGAGCACCCAAAAGCGGAGGTTGTTCTAGCCGAGTGGGAGGAAGAGGTTGTCGGATTTGCGCTCTTCTTTCATACCTTTTCTACGTTCTTGGGCAAGCCCGGAATACACCTCGAAGATCTGTTCGTAAAGCCGGAACATCGCGGCAAGGGTGCAGGTAAGGCGCTTCTAATGCATCTGGCCAGGTTGGCAAGTTTGCGTGGCTGTGGCAGGGTGGAGTGGAGTGTCCTCGACTGGAACAAACCGAGCATCGGCTTTTATGAGAGCCTCGGGGCAAAGCGGCTGGACGACTGGAGCAAGTTCCGGCTGACAGGGGTGGAACTTGATAATTTGGCGAGCGGAACACAGATTTGAAATCTGATCGTCATTGAGTTGAGATTTTCGATTGTTAGCTTCAGATCTGACCATGATCAGACGCACATTGATATCACTAGCGATGCTTGCCGCAGCAGCTTATTCGCAAGCCGGCCCCTCTGGACCTGACGCCAATCTTTTGAGGACTCTATTAGATCGCCACAAACCGGTGGCGCAGCGCTTTGAATTCGGCGCAATTGGTGACCAGCACTATGGTGCAGCGGGGATCGCCAAATGGCCCGCGCTGCAGGCTTCGATCAACCGGGCGACAAGCGTCCAGTTTGTTGTGCATACCGGAGACATCAAGTCAGGCAGCACTGTTTGCGATAACGCAATGTTCGCCAATCGTCGCGATGATTTCAACAAATTCGAGATGCCGATGATTCTCACGCCTGGCGACAATGAATGGACCGATTGTCACCGCGAAAACAATGGCAGCTTCGATTCCCTGGAGCGATTGGATTATTTGCGGCAGATCTTTTACCCGGACAACCAGAGTATGGGCAGGCGCAAAATCACACTTACGCAACAGAGTGAAGACCGGCGTTATTTTAAGTATGTAGAGAACGAAATGTGGAGCCAAGGCAATGTATTGTTTGCGACGGTGCACATTATTGGGAGCAACAATAACCTGGGACGAAATGCGGCCAACGATATGGAATGGCGTGAGCGCACTCACGCGAATTTCAATTGGTTGAAGATGATCTTTAGTGTGGCGCGGGACAACAATTTCGCCGGAGTTGTGCTCGTCATGCAAATTAACCCTGGATTTAATGGGCCACGATTGCGTGTTTCGCAACTCGAAGAGGGGGCGCGGGATAGCTTCTTTGTAATCGAAGACGAAGTAACCAATTTTAAGAAGCCGGTGTTATTAATTCATGGGGACTCGCATGTATTTCATTTCGACAAGCCGATGCTGGGAGCAAGGTCGGGATTGCCGCTGGATCTATTACAGCGTCTTGAAGTGCCGGGAAGCGGGGATGTGCACTGGGTAAGAGTGACGGTGGACCCAAGCAAGACACAGTTGTTTGGCATCGAACACGTGGATGTGGTGGAGAATTTCTTTACGCAGACCAATCCATAGACAAAAATGGAAAGCCTGAGCAACAGTCGTTAAAAGGTCCAGCGTGCGGAGTATTTTTTCTTGATGTATAGTAATCGTTACTCCACGTATCACGAGTCTTGTGTGTCATGACACATGCGCTCGGCCCGCCTTTTTGCCTCGGCCCCTCGATAGAAAACTTCAGGAGAGATCCCCATGCTTGCTTCTATGCCAGAAATGAAAGGCTTTTCCCGGCGTCACGTATTACGTGCGGCCAGTCTATTGTCAGCGGGCGCTGCCCTGCCCTTCTATAACGAATTCGCGATGGCGCAAGATGCAGCCGAGAGGCCGCGCGGGATGCGTGGGCCAATGCCGCCCGATGCGGTGAGAATTGGATCCAATGAAAATCCGCTCGGGCCCTGTGTGGAAGCTTGCGAGGCGATCGCGAAAATTGCGAAGTATGGCGGGCGTTACTCGCCATTCAATGAGCAGGGCGACTTCATCCAGGCGGTGTCCGAAGCCGAAGGGCTGAAGCCGGAGTACATCGCACCCTATGCGGGATCGAGCGATCCGTTGCACCGGGCGGTGCTTGCGTTCACGTCGCCGGTCAAGGGTTTGGTGATGGGCGACCCGGGTTATGAATCTGGCGCGGGTACGGCAAAGTTTGTCGGCGTGAAGGTGACGCGAGTTCCGCTGGCGAAGGGTACCTATGCTCACGACGTCAAGGCAATGGTGGCGGCAGATCCGAATGCGGGCGTCTATTACATCTGCAATCCTAACAACCCGACCGGGACGATCACCAAGCGTGAAGACATCGAATGGCTGATCGCAAACAAGAACAAGGATTCGATCGTATTGCTGGACGAAGCCTACATCCATTTTTCGGAAGAGATGCCTGGAAGCGATCTTGTTGCCAAGGATAAGGACGTGGTCGTTCTGCGCACCTGGTCGAAAGCTTATGGCATGGCGGGTATTCGTTGTGGAACGGCGATGGGCCGTCCGGACCTTCTCGCGAAGATGCGGCCTTACGGGGCTGGCATGTTGCCGATTACGGGGCTTGTCGCCGGCACTGCGAGCGTGAAGTCGAAGAACCTGATTGCCGAGCGTAGAGGGATTAACACGAAGATTCGTGAGGATGTGCTGGAGTTCCTCGACAAGAAGAGCATCAAGTACATACCGAGCGTTTCGAACAAGTTCATGATGGAAGCCGGGCGGCCTGGTGCGGAACTGACCAAAGCACTGGCAGGCGAGAAGATCTTTATTGGCCGTACCTGGCCGGCATGGCCCACGATGGTCCGAGTTACGATCGGGACGCAGGCTGAAATGGATAAATTCAAGGCGGCTCTGAGCAAAGTATTAAGCTAGGCCAGATTCGATTCTGATTTGAGAGCGGGCCTGTCCTTCGGGATGGGTCCGCTCTTTTTGGTAGAGACTAGAAAGATGCTCGCCTTCTTCCATACCGCACCAGCCAATGCAGTCAGCTTTGAGGCGATCGCGCAGGAACTTTCTCCTGGTATCGAGACTCGTCACATCGTGCGCGCGGATCTGCTGGAGCGGGCCATGCGGGCGGGCATGAATGAGGAGTTGGTTTCGGAGATTGCGTCTGCGATTGAAGCGAGCATTGAAATGGGAGATGAAGTGATGCTTTGCACCTGTTCGACGATTGGCGGTGGTGCAGATCTCGCACGGCATCCTCGGGTACCGATTCTGCGCGTAGATCGTCCAATGGCACAGGTCGCCGTTGGGTTGGGGAATCGCATCCTGGTAGCAGCTTGCCTTGAGTCCACGATTGCGCCGACAGAGGCATTGTTAAGAGGAGAAAGTGACAGCCTCGACATCGAAACCTTGCTCATTGAAGGAGCCTGGAGCCATTGGACATCTGGTGCGCCTGAGGCTTACTGGGCAGCCATTGCAGCAAGGATTGCAGAACGAATCGAAGACTTTGATGCGGTAGTGCTGGCACAGGCCAGTATGGCTGGAACGGCAGCATTGCTGGGCGCGCATGCAACTCCAGTCTTGAGCAGCCCGCGGCTGGGGATTGGGGCAGCGATCCAATTGGTGGACGCTTCTCAAAAAAAAGGATGAGCGCCACGAATAGATCGTGGCACCCATAGAAGGCAAAGAATTGAGAAGTCCAGGGACTTCGCTTACTGCTTGATAATGGTGCCGTCCTGGCGGCGCACTTCACCCCAGCCGCCATTGAGAGTTTTCTTTTCACCGCTTTCGCCGTAGCCGAAGGGGTACTTCTTGGCGGCAGTTTCGTTGATCTCGATGCCCCAGCCGGGAGCTTCGTTGACATAAATGTAACCGTTGCGTAGCTCTGGAACTCCGGTGAATACTTCGCGGACACGTTCGCTAAAAGCAGAATATTCCTGAATCCCGAAATTGGGAATAGTGAGATCAAGCGTGGCGTTGGCGGCGTGGCCGATCGGGGAGACGTCACCGGGGCCGTGCCAGGCAGTACGCACATTAAAGGCTTCACAAAGCGTTGCAAGCTTGCGGGCGGGAGTAAGGCCACCAATCATCGAAATGTGGACGCGAATGAAGTCGATAAGGCGCTCGCTGACGAGATCCATCCACTCAAGAGGGTGGGTGAAGAGTTCGCCCATGGCGAGCGGAGTGGTGGTGTGTTGACGGATGCGACGGAACCAGGCCATATCTTCGGGGCTAATCGGATCTTCCCAGAAGTAGAGCTTGAACTGTTCGATGTCTTTGCCCATCTGGAGGGCTTGTGTGGGGTGGATGCGCTCGTGTGTATCGTGGAGTATTTCAATATCTGGACCTAGTTCTTTACGGGCGGCCTCAAAAAGTTTGATCGTGCGGGAAATGTAGGCGTTCGGTTCGTAATAAGGTGCCTTATGCAGTACCGAAGCAGGCAGCGGAGTGCCACCACGGCCGGCACCGTAGGCGGCCTGTCCGGGCGTGCCGACCTGGATTCGGACATAGCGTTGGCCTTCGGAGACTAGTTTTTTGGCCTGATCGATGCACTCGCTAATTTCGGATCCCGACGCATGACGATAGGTGTCTACGGCCTCGCGAACTTTGCCACCAAGGAGTTGGTAAACGGGCATACCGGCCTGGCGGCCTTTGATATCCCAAAGGGCCTGGTCGACGCCGGAGACCGCATTGTTAAGCACCGGGGAATTTCGCCAGTAGCTGGAGTTGTAATTGGCCTGCCAGATGTCATCGATGCGGTCTGCCGGCTTGCCAATCAGGAAGGGCTTGAGATAACGATTGACGGCTTCAACGACAAGGTCGGCGCGCTGCGTATAGGTACCGCAGCCATAGCCGTAGAGGCCGTCCTGATCGGTGAGGATCTTGACGACGACAAGGCGTAAACCAGCGGGCGCGGTTGCGATCACTTGTACGTCTTTAATCTTGGGGCTGGGCATACCCTTGCGGGCTTGCCAGGCTATTGCCTCGGCAGGGACATAAGAGGCGAGGGCAAGTTTAACGAGGTCACGACGCTTCATGGCGGCTAGAGTTTCTCCTGAGAAAGTGTGCGCTTAAGCGTTTCCAGTTGGTCCTGGAGTTTGCGTCCTCGCGAGACGAGACTCACGACATAGATGGCAAGGATGAGCCAGGCGGCTGCGAAGCCGTAGAACATGTAGGTGAAATTACGTTGGTCCATGGTGAATATGAAAAGCGCGTAACCAAACTAACACAAGCCTATGGATTTGGGGAGCGATCATTTACGGGAATCAGTTCGAGATCGTCGATGAAGTTGAAATCGCGGTGATTGAGGGTGATCAACGGAATCTGATAACGAATGGCGGTCGCGGCAATCCAGGCGTCGGCTGTAGCGATGGGTCTGGCCTTACGTTTTGATTGAAATTTGATTTCGGCCCACACCTCGGAGGATTTTTCGTCTGGATAGAGTGTGATGTAGCGATCAATGTTAGCTGCGAGTTTGGCAGCCCTCTCGGTTCCCCAAGAATTGGCTTTGGGCCAATACAACAACTCGGCTCTGGTCATGAAGCTGATCAGCAAGAATCTGGCAGCTACTAATGAGACCACTGCGTCATACCTTTTGTTGGCGGGAGAGTAGAGGACGGAGGCAACGTCCGTATCAACTAGAGCGGCTCGCACGAAAGTTCTGCAACACGGTCCCGTGAGTCTTTACGCATCTCACGAATCATTTCATTGAATTCGTCCACCTCTTCTGCTGTTACAAGGTCTATAGGCCAGTCTCGAGGGTCAAAAGGATTTGCTTTCTCTATCCCAGGAATAGTGAGGTGGTGAGGTACGTAATTGTCAGGATCGATTATTTTCGCCACTGAGCATAGATTACCTCGAATAGGCCAGGCGGCGCAGGCCCTCAATCTCACGTAAAGTCTCTTCCTGGCGAAGCCGCAAAGTGACTAGAACAACACAAAGCAGCAGGAAAGCTGTGAAATTGTGGAAAGTCATTCCCTCCATAGCGGGGTCGATGCTTCCACCGCCTGTTCTGAAACTCATGACAGCACCAGGGTGCTGTGTACGCCACCAGTCGATCGCCTTATAGCAGATGACGACACTGGCAAATGAGAAAACATTCAGGACGCCCGTCACTCGCAATCGCTCGCTGGGGTCTGGAATCATGTTTCGCATCATCAGATAGCCGGCGTATGTCAGTGCCGTGATAAAAGCCCAGGTAAGGCGAGCATCCCAGGTCCACCAGATGCCCCAAATGATCTTGGCCCAGATCATGCCAGTAGCAAGACCAACGAAGGTGAAGGCCAGGCCCACTTCAGTGGCGGCGACGGCGAGGGAGTCGGCACGATTACTCTTGCTTCGGATTGCGACCGCACTGGCGACGCCAGCGACGAGGAAAGACAAAAAGCAAGTCCACCAGCTAGGAATATGGAAAAACATGATCCGGTAGATCATCCCTTGCGCCGCCTCATCCGGCAATACGAGCAGCATCGTGTAAAGGTTTCGGACGAGATAGAGCCCACTGGTGAGGCCGACGGCAAGCAGGATTTTATCGAACATGTGGATCTGTTTTTAGTCTACAAGGATTGTGTCGATCAGGCCGAGAGCAAGGGTTGTAAAAATCACGTCGAAGCCTACGAGAAGCCGTACCCATATCAAGTCGTCACCTTCAGGGACTTTGCCGGCGCTGACGATATTGGTCAGATACATCGCAGCCGCCAATGCCGGGATGATCATTGGATAAAGGATCACGGGCAACATGAGTTCTCTTAGCCGGAGATTGACAGTCATGGCAGCAAAGACAGTTCCGAGGATCGCAATCGCCCAGGAGGCCAACAGACAGATGCCGAGGAGCCAGAGTGGCAACTGGAAGAGGTTGATGTTGTAGAGCACGCTGAAGACGGGCAGGCAAACTGCCTCGATCATCAGGATGAAAAGTAGATTGGCGAAGGTCTTTCCCAGCATCAGGGCAGAAGCCGGGACGCGATTGACCAGCAGGACATCGAGGCAGTCATTCGATTGCTCGCGCAGGAAGCTGCGGTTCACCAACAAGACACCAGAAAAGGCAAAGAGGATCCAAAGCAGGCCGCCGCTGATTTCGCGAATTTGTTCGCTGGTTGGGTCGATAGCGAAGCTGAAGAGAATGAGGACAACCAGGGCAAAGGCCAGCGAAGCATTGAGGGCCTCTTTGCCGCGAAGCTCCATACGGACGTCTTTGAGAAATATTTGCCAGGATTGACGCAGCATCAGGAGATGGCTCCATAGGTGCGATAGAGCCAGGTGCTGTCGGTAAGCATCTCTTCAGGACGTGGGCCAGCGTAAGCCAGTTTGCCGCGTTCGAGAAAGAGGATTCGAGTAGCTAGAGCCATCGCTTCGGGGATCTGGTGGGTGGAGAGTACGATCGTAGCTTTACGGGCGAGAGCTTGTGCAAGCAAAGTTTGGAGCAGTGCAGTGGCCTTGTCGTCGAGCGAGGTAAAGGGTTCGTCGAGCAGAAGAAGTTCAGGCTCGCCCATGAAGGCGCGGGCGAGCGCAAGGCGCTGGCGCATTCCTCGCGAATACTCCCGCAGCGGAGCATCTGCAACATCCTTCAAGTTAACCCTCTCAAGCCATGCCTCGACATCAATGGGCACGGTGGCGAGTCCGGCAAAGAAGAGCAGGTTTTCGCGAGCACTGAGTTCGTCGTAGACGCCGATGCCGTGCCCAAGAAGGCTGACGCGACGTGTAATTTCGAGCTTGCCCTCAGTTGGCCTCGAAAGGCCAGACATGAGATGGATGAGTGTCGTCTTGCCAGCGCCATTACGTCCAAGCAGAGCTACGCAATCGCCGGCTTCGAGCGTGAAATTGAGATTGCGCAGGGCAGGAAAGTTGCCGAAGAATTTCGATACTTTGTTGGCCGACAGGACGCTCATCGTTATGCCATCAAACGATCGTCGAGGGCTTTTGCAAGAGATAAACGAATCCGATAGCGAGTGCGACCAGGCACAAGCCGACGATCCACCACATACGATCGTGGATCTTGGGTGCGATCGCTTGTGGCTCTGGCATGCTGCCCTCGTCGGCCTCAAGGGCACGCAGAGAACCGGTGCCTGTAATTTCGATCTCGTAGTCGGCCTTGGTGAGTGCGTAGACTTCTGCCTGGGTTTGTGGCTCTGCGCCAAGGTCTTCGAGGCCGATGCCGCTGAGCTTGACCCCGCTCGGGGTAACCAGACGCGTCTGGCCTTCCTTGTCGTTCATCGCGTGAAGGATTCGGCCACTGAACTTGCCTGGCGACTTCACAGGCAAGGTGTACTGCATGTCGAAGCGGGACTCACCGGGTTTGATCGGAAAGTCCACCTTGAAGATATTGGCGGGTCCGGCAGGATCGGCCTGTTTGGAAACGGGCATGTTACCTGGACCGGAAACACGAAGCTGGAGATTTTCTTTGCCTTCAGGGGAAAGGAAGAATCGGAAGGTGCCATTGACTGGATCAACAAAGCTGGCATTGCCGCTGTTGCGAAAGATGATGCTCTCGTTAATCGAGAGCTTGTCGCCCGAGGGTTCGACGAGCATCATGTGTTGAACAATTTTCGTAGTGCCGCTCTGCCTGGTAGTGTTGTAGATTTCGATCTCGACGCCAGAGCCATTCGAGCCCGGGTTGAGCAGTTTGTTATAGGTAACACCATCGAAGATGGCCTGCATAAGCAACGGCCCATCGACCCCCTGCGCAAACTGAAACTTGCCATCTTCGCCTGACTTGGCATTGCCCGCAGGCATCATGCCTCCATCGCCGAGACGCAGCAGAACAATCGGAACATCAGCGACCGGTTTGCCGGTAGTTTTGTTGATTACCGTTCCGTCAATCGCGAACAGGGTTGCGGCGCACAGCAGGAACAGGGACTTCATTTCGATACTCCGAGCTTGGCTTTGAGCGCATCAACATCAGCCAGTACCTGAGCGAGTTCGCCCTGCAGACTCTGTTTGGACTTAGCATAATCGTCGTCCGATAACTTGCCCAATCGTAATTCAAACTGCAGATCGCGAAGGTTTTCATAGATACGCGCTTTGCGTTCGTCGAAGACCTTGAAGGGGTTTTCAGGAGGAAGCTTCGGAAGATCGGCTTCGCGGATAAAGAGAGTGAGCGCAAGCACTAGAAGAGTGAGCCCAATGGCTATGGCGATAATCATGAGCGCAGATTAGGATTCCATTCGGTCGAGTTCTTTGGCCGCCGTCGACTCGTAGGCAGCGAGGGCGGCTGGTTCAACGGGCACTGCCGGTGCGGGCATCGGGCCACGGAAGCGCTTGATGTAAACACCTACAGCGATGAGGCCGAGGAGCGCAGCAAAACCGGGCATGAGCCAGCCTATCAAACCAAAGCCAGTGGCCTCGGGCGTTGCCAGAGCTTTGATGCCTTGTTCTTTGACAAAGCGGCCAACAATGTTCTGGTCACTGGAACCCATGGTTTGAAGCTGTTTTATTTTTTGCTTGGCCGGGAAAGCATAACCACAGGCGATCATCGAGCAATCGCCAACGGAGTTGCGGCAACTTCCGCACAGGCAGGCCAGCTTCATACCGACACGCTTAATCTCAGGTGAGATGAAGTCCATCGGATTTTGCGCGATTGAGAGGGTTGTAAGCAGCCCCAGAAGAGCAAGAGTTTTAAGTCTTTGCATGAGTCTCCCGGGTCGCCTTGCCAGTAGCGGTACCAACCACTTCAGTGCGGGCATAGCTGTACTTAATCTTGGAGGGGATGAGGCAAACCAGTGTGCCGAAAAACACCACTACGAAGCCGATCCAAATCCAACTCACCAGCGGAAACACATAAGCCTGAATGACGGCACCTTGTCCTTGAGTGGCCATTGCGGCAAAATTCAAAAAAAGATCTTCGTTAAGACGGCGGCGGATGTCTACATTGCTGGTGGGCTGGCGGCTGGCCTTGTAGATGCGTCGCTCTGGCTCCATTGTATCGACTAATTTGCCATCCACCATAACGTCGATTTTTGCCTTCATCCATGCGTAATTTTCTTCGTCGCCATCTTTGAGCTCTGTAATCTTCAGCTCATAGCGACCGATATTGAAGGACTTGCCCATGGAGGCTTCGACGATGAGGTCTTTATTAAAAGCAGCGCCGGTGAAACCGACGAACATCACCACAATGCCCATGTGAACGAGATAGCCGCCGTAACGGCGCGTGTTGCGATGGGTTAGCTCGACGGTGGCACGCACCAGATTCATGCTCTCTTTATGAGCGATGGCGACGGCACCCTTTATGAATTCACTGGCAATGGTGGCCGTGACAAAGAGGCACAAGCCGAAGCTGAGCAGTGCGTATTCGTTACGGATGCCTGCACCGAAGAGTGCGGCCATCAGTACGAACATGGCAATGGTAGGCCACATGAAATTTCGCCTCAGCCCGTCGGGCGAGCTACGCCGCCAGGCAACCAGTGGACCGACGCCAGTCAAAAAGAGGAGGAAGAGACCAATTGGGATGTTGACCTTGTTGAAGAAGGGCGCATCTACGCTGATCTTCTCGCCAGTGACGGCTTCGCTGATCACGGGAAATAGCGTGCCCCAGAGCACGGCGAAGCAACTGGCAAGCAGCACAAGGTTATTGAAGAGGAAGCCAGACTCGCGGCTTACTACAGATTCCAGATGTGCTTCGCTCTTGAGAAATTCAAGACGATCAAGGATGAGCCAAACGGTTGCTGCGATGCCGATAGCGAGGAAAGTTGCGAAGTAATTGCCGATCGAAGAAATACCGAACGCATGGACGCTTTGCACGAGGCCGCTGCGGGTGAGCATGGTGCCGAAGATGCAGAGGAAGAAGGTAGATGAGACCAGCACCATGTTCCAGACCTTCATCATGCCGCGCTTTTCTTGCATCATGACGCTATGCAGAAAGGCTGTTGCCGTGATCCAGGGGAGGACGCTGGCGTTCTCAACAGGGTCCCAGGCCCAGTAGCCGCCCCAACCAAGTACGTAATAAGCCCAGCCCATGCCCAAGGTGACGCCGATGCTTTGAAAGAGCCAGGTGACGAGAGTCCAGCGGCGCGTGGTTTGGATCCATTCATCGCCGGGCTGCTTGGTGATCAGCGAGGCGATGGCGAAAGCAAAGGGGACGATGAAACCAACGTAGCCGAGATAGAGCATCGGCGGATGGATGGCCATCGAAGGGGTTTGCAACAAGGGGTTGAGACCCTGACCATCAGGCAATGAGATGATGCCGCGACCGATCGCCCAAAGTTGGAAGGGCGGAACAACGAAATTATTCAGGATCAGGAAGAAGACTTGAGTAAACATCATCACGCCGATAACCCAGGGCATGATCGTCTTGAATTGCTTGCGGTTGGTGAAGACGACAACTGCGCCGTAACAGGAGAGGATCCAGCTCCAGAAGAGCAGCGAGCCCTCTTGACCGCCCCACCAGGCAGTGATCTTGTAGAGCAGTGGCATCGCCTTATTGGAGTGTGATGCGACGTATTGCAGGCGGAAGTCGCCTTCAATGAGGCCGTAAAGCAATAGCCCGCTGGCGGTGGTGATGAGAGCCCAAACCAGATAGACGGATCGTTGTGCGGCGGCAATCAGAAAAAGATTTTTTCGCCATGCACCTACGATGGAACTGAAGAGTGAGAATATGGCCACACAAAAGGCCAAGAGCAACGATAAAGCACCGACATTTTCCATATAAAAGAAATACTCCGATTGCCGCTAGCTGCGGCTTGGCTTAGACATGTTGTTTGTGGGCTCGGTACCTGGCTTGATCTGGCCGGGCTTGGCTTCGTATTTGGAAGCGCACTTGGCCTGGATTTTGTTGGCATTAAAGCTGCCATCCGCGTTTAGATGGCCGTCTGCCAAGGCTTGGGCATCATCACGAAAAGTATCCGGCAAAGGATCGGTGCCAGTGTAGGTCACCTTTAACAACTGACCTTTGGATGCTCCGTCCTGTTGAACGAGGTTAAAACTTACTTCTTTGCCACTTCGATGAATAGAACCTTTGACTACATCACCGCCAACCCGAAGGCGCTTACCTTGGGCACGGTCACCCATTTGTTGTAGTTCCGCTACAGTTTTGTAGTACGTTTTGGTTTCATTGACTCCGCCAACAGCCAGCCAGGCTAGCGTCGCGATCACAATCCCGATGACAAGGCCAAATTTCATGTACGGCTTCATGAGCAATTCCTCTTGCCCCAATGATATCGCCAAACAAGAATAGCTGCTGTCTGGCAGTAAAGGAAATTCAAGAATTCGCAACGGGATTGGGCTTGAGCCAGTGGGAAAGGACTCGATTTAGCTCTTGAGTCTGGATCGGCTTGGAGAGAAAGTCGTCCATTCCGGCAGAAAAACAGCGTTCTTTTTCGCTCGCCATGGCGGAAGCAGTAAGGGCAATGATGGGGATCCTTGAGCCCGTGGACTCCTGTTTACGGATCTCAACTGTAGCCTGTACACCATCCATGTTCGGCATGTGAGAATCCATCAGGATGGCATCAAAGTGCAACTTCTTCCAGGCGGCCACGCCTTCAGCGCCATCACAAGCCAATGTCACTTGGTAGCCCATCATCTCAAGCAGAGACCGCGCCACAAGCTGGTTCACTTTGTTGTCTTCGACGACAAGAATCCGGGCTGAGGCAGCGGGCTTGGCCTCGATCAGGATCTCTTCAACAGGTTTGGGTGCGGCCTGGACAATCTGGATCGGGATCGCAACCTTAAAGATCGAACCCTTGCCGAGTGTGCTCTCCACTTCGATTGTGCCACCCATCGAGGTAATCAATTCATGCACGATGGACAGGCCAAGACCTGTGCCTCCGAAGCGGCGGGAGATAGAAGAGTCGGCCTGAAAGAACTTCTCAAAAAGGTGCTCCTTACCGGAATCTGAGATGCCAATGCCGGTGTCAGCGACGCTGAGCAGGAGCTGAGAGCCGTCGTATGAGAGGGAAACGCGAACGCTCCCTTCGTCGGTAAACTTAATCGCATTGGCGATGAGATTAACCAGGATTTGCCGTAGCCGGACCGGGTCTGCAAGGACATAATCCGGGATCTGTTGGAGCCCCGTAACACTAAACTCAAGATGCTTTTCCCTGGCCGTAACGGAGAACGGACGCAGGCTGTCTTCGATTAGTTCGCTGAGGATCATCACCTCAGGCTGAAGTTGAAATTGCCCGCGAGACAAACGGGCTAGATCGAGAACGTCGTTTACGATGCAGAGAAGATTCTTGCCTGAACTCCGCAGCATAGCCACAAGCTTGTTCTGTTCCGCATCGAGGGGCGATCTAAGCAAAACTTCAGACAGACCGAGGATCCCGTTCAGGGGAGTTCGAATTTCATGACTCATGTTGGCAAGGAACTGCGTTTTGGCCTCATCGGCAGCAAGTGCTGCCTGTTGGGAACGACGGATGAGAACGACAAATCGGCACAGTGCCATCAAAAGCAAGAACAGAACCGCGACAAGACCAAAAGAAAGTTGGATGGCGCGTTTAGCAGCATTTTCTTTATATACCAGGTCGACATCGCCACTTGAAAAATAAGCCCAATCCTTGAGAACCGTCTTGTAGGTTCCGTCGGCAACTATTGCGTCGATTTCGTCGCGCAAAACGTTTGCAACCACTTTAGACTCAAGCAAGTACCCAATGCCGAGTTCTCTTGGGGGAAGATCCAGCCCCAAAACATCGAGCTGCGCATTAAGGCACTCGATTGGAGGTCGAAGCAGATTCCATTGCAATGGCCGTGCTTCGATCATTAGTAGTTCCGCCACGCCAGAGCAGAGCGCAACCAACCCTTCTTTTCGATTATTAAACCCAGTCAGCCTGGCCTTTGGAAACAACTCAGGGCCCTGGCCTTTGAGCCTGCTCATCGGTACACTGACCTGACCGGTTTCTTCCTTCAAACTCGGTCGCTGCCACGATTTTCGCCTTGATACGACAACAAGCGCATCACGAACAAAGGGCCGCGTTATGGCGATCGTCCCCGATTCAGACCTTACCGTGTTCATCGGCCAAAGATCCACCTTGCCTGCACCAAGTGAACTGACGGGCAAGACAGACCACTGGAGTTTTACCCCACGACGCTTGGCTGCTGCGGCAATCAGCCCTCCAGCAATCCCGATCGGCTCAGGCGGTCTGCCTGGAATGTCCATAAGGCCGTGGAAAGGCAGGGCATTGTCGGTTCCGATCTTCCAGACGCGGTCGCGGTCCCAATTAGGCTCACAGAAAAGTGTCCAAAAGGCAAAACCGCCGGTAATGATGGCAACACCTAATGCCAACATTGCTTTGCGACTCAGTTGAAGTTTAGACACCGTACTCATTGGCTTATCGGGCCATTGGGAGAATCCTTAGGCAAATTCGTTATTAGGTTGAAGTTGCATTCGCGTTCTGCCCCTTCGGTCTCAGCCTTTGTTCCGAAGCCATTTGTGGCGGGCAGCATCGAGCCCTCTCTAGCGTTGGACGGGCAAGTACAGAGTCTGAGCAATTGGCAGATTGTTCTGCGTGATCTCCATTAAGAGATCTCCACTGGGCGCGTCGGGCGGAACTACTATATTGAATTGGTAGAGTCCAACGTTGCCTGGGATTACGCCTGCAAAAATAACATCCGCGTCAATGCCGCCAATCTTGACGGTCACCGGAAATTGCAATCTACCAAGGGCTGTTGGGCTCTGTCCCGCAATCGGAATACTGAAGGGATTCATGTCGCCGAAGCCCGTTCCAAATAAAACAACAGTTTCACCGGGCGAAGCGGGGGCCAGAGGAATGCCTGGAATGGAACCATTGCTCACAATAACTAGCGTGTTGCCTTTAGTTGCATAAACATATTGCTTGCCGCCGACCTTGAATGCAGCTGGAGCTAGCATGCCGCCATACACACGGCGGACTGCAATACTGGCAGCGCCTGTGGTCTGTCCCTTTGAAGTCAGGACTACAGAAAGGTTCGGGTTGATGGAAACTGTAGCTGGCACTTGAACGTTCACTTGCGTGGGGCTTACAAAGGCAATAAATGCCCGCTGTCCACCGACTGTGACAGAAACACCACCCAGAGACGTAGGCGCAGTGAGATTGGTAGGAGATGTAGGGTCAGTGAGATTGGTAAAGGCATTGTTCCAATCAAGAGTCGTGTCGGTGAGATTAGTGCCGAAGATTTCGAGGTATGAACCCGGGGCGGCAATCTTGAAGCCACCAAAAGCACCAGCAGTTTGAACACCGCCCTCGCTCAGAGTCGGGGGCAAGCCAGTCTGAATCTGACTAATCGAATTGACGACGATCAGATTTGAAGATTGCAGTGTACCTGTATAGTTCTGCAGCGGAATTTCATTGAAAGGCGATGCCAGCGGACCGGGGCTTGGCACTGGAACAGAAGCGATGCGATCCATGACAGCAAGGCTTGCGGGGTCGACGATACGCCCAAAGACAGTGAAGCCGCCGTTCTGGCCGTTGAGGACCGCTGCATTGTTGTTCGACAGATTAAAGAACCATTGGTTGGTCGCACTGTTGGGATCATTACCCAGCTTAGCCATCGCGAGAGTGCCACGGATGCTGGATTCACGATATTCGTTCACCACTGGCGGGTCTGCCGGAATGGCGGGCAGGTTTGGAAGCGTGGCGGAGAATCCTCCACCTTGAACGATGAATCCTTGAACAGAACGATGGAAGACCGAATTGTCATAGGCCTTCTTGTTCATGTATTTGAGAAAGTTCTCGACGGTTTTAGGGGCCGAACCGGGGAGCAAGAGTACGTCAATGTCTCCAAGAGTGGTCTTGAAGCGAACGGTGGGGGCCGTCGTAGTCTGAGCGAAAACTGTCGCAAATGCGAACAAAAGGAGAAGAGAAGAACGAAGAATCATAAAGCTATTTGGAGTCTAACGCAACTGCCGCAACCGCCTCAGCAAAGAGGTACACACCGAATTTGGGTTTGAGCACTCCACGCCCCCAGCGGTTGGCCTTCCAGGTGGCTCTGATGAAGCGAAGCTCCTGGTGTGGCCCGAGGTCGCAGATCATCACTGAAGTCCCGATATAAAACTTTTGTGGAAAGGCGGCCAGCGGCTGCTCGATCCACGTTTCGCCATCGAGCGAGCCTTCCAGGTGAACTTCAAGTGACTGCTGTTCGATGACAGTATCAATGACGAGTGTGAGTTGCAGCATCTGGCCTGCTGCGTCACCCAGGGCGAGTGCTGCACTCGAACCGTTGCCTTCCAGCATCGACTTCGGAATCAGAAAATGATGAAACATGGTGCCCTAATGCTTGAGCGCTTTCAGACGTTCACGCGCGGCTTCAAGAGTTTCGATTTTCTTGCAGAAACAGAAGCGCACCCACTGGTCGCCAACGCCGGGAGTCTCAAAAAAGCTCGATCCTGGAACACAGGATACGCCGATTTTTTCGACCAGATGCACGGCAAAAGCGCGGTCGTTATCAAAGCCAAACTTCGAAATGTCCGCCATCACGTAGTATGCCCCTTGGGGTCGCAACGGCTGGAAGCCCGCTTCGGTGAGGATATCGAGGATGAGTTCACGCCGCTCACCATAGTGGCTGGAAAGATCCGCGTAGTAGGAATCGTCAGAAGCGAGCGCATGAACTCCAGCCTGCTGCATGGGCGAGGCTGCGCCGACCGTGAGAAAGTCATGGACCTTGCGGATGGAAGCGCTAAGGTCTGGAGCTGCCAGAGTCCAGCCAACACGCCATCCGGTAACGGAATAGGTTTTCGACATTGAGTTGATCAAAACCGTGCGGTCTCGCATACCGGGCAGGCTGAGGATAGGCGTGTGCTCAAGGCCATCGTAGAGGATGTGCTCGTAAATCTCGTCGGTGATGGCAATTGCGTCAAATTCCTGGCAGAGGCCAGCGATAAAATTGAGTTCCTCGCGACTGAAGACACGGCCCGTCGGATTGTTAGGCGTGTTGATGATGATGGCTTTGGTCTTCGCATTAAAGGCGCGGCGAAGCTCGTCGCGGTCGAAGGTCCAATGCGGTGCATGCAGAGTAACCAGCCTGCGCGTAGCTCCGCAAATCTGTGTGTCGGGAAAGTAGTTTTCGTAAAAGGGCTCAAATACAATCACCTCGTCGCCCGGATTGGTCGTGGCGAGGAGCGTGGCAATCATAGCCTCAGTTGCACCACAGGTAACGGTAATTTCACTTTCGGGGTCGAACGAGAGTCCGTAGGTGCTTTGGTACTTGCGGGCAATGGCATCGCGGAAGGGCTTCGCACCCCAAGTGATTGGATATTGATTGATGTCGGCGTTGATGGCGTCGATAGCGGCCTGTTTGATGCTGGCCGGGGCAGGAAAATCAGGGAAGCCCTGAGCGAGATTAACCGCGCCGTATTTATTTGCCAGTCGCGACATCTCGCGAATCACGCTTTCGACAAAATGTTCGGTGCGGTCTGAGGCAAAGCGGGGGCGCCGCTCGAAGCTACTGCTTGCCTGTACGCCGCTGCGCGGGGTTAGAATCGCCATCTCCCGATGGTAAACCGGGAGCGGGCGCAATGGCGGCATCGTTGCCGTAAAGGCGGCGATAGATTCCCGCATTGCGCATCACGCTCTGCACATAGCCACGGGTTTCATTGAAGGGGATCGATTCGACAAACTCGGCTGGGTCTTTGTATTCGCCTCGTTCGAGCCACTGCGTCACGCGGCCCTTGCCAGCGTTGTAGCTCGCCAGTGCCTGCTCCAGGTTGCCACCCAGGCTATTCATCAAACTACGCAAGTAGTAGCTGCCCATCTGTAGATTCACGGTCGGCTCAAAGAGCATCGCCGGGGTAAAGCCCTTGATGCCGAGACGACGGGCAAGTTCGCGTCCCGTTGCCGGCATGATTTGCGCAAGGCCATGGGCGTTAGAGCGCGACACAACCTTGGCGCTAAATTCGCTCTCCTGGCGAATGAGTCCGGCCAGCAGATAGGGGTCGAGTTCGTTCTTGAAGGAGTAGGTCAAAAGCGGGTCTTTGTAGGGCATCGGGTAGGCGAGTTTCCAGAGCGGCAGAGTTGCCGCATTAATCGGAAGATTCAGGTATGCCGGAAAGATGCTCTTCATGTAGCGAATTCCCTGGTCTGGGGCACCTCTACGATTGGCCATTCGTGCCGCGGCCATCGCAAGAAGATGTGCCTGTTCGGTGCCTTTTGCGTCGTTCCGCAATTCAAGCTCGGCGAAATCATAAAAAGCCCCGCGAGCCAGGACTTCTGCCCGGTTCATGCGCCGTTTGGTGGCCGCGTTTGCTTCAAAATTCAAGTGGACCGATTCGAGCGGGAATTTGAGCTCATTCAGGATCGCGTCGGTAGCAGACGAAGCCGTCTGCGCCTGAAGGCCGCCCTGTAAGATTCGCTCGCGGCAGAGTTCAGCATAGAAGTGATTCGGAAAGCTCTGGGCCGCACGATGGTAATAACTCTTGGCGCTGGCCTTGTCTCGACGGGCTTCCGCAGAGCGACCGAGGAAGTAAAGTGCAGCTGAAGCATGTTCCCCGTCTGGCTCCGCCCGCAGGAAGCTCTCGAGCTTCTTCTCTGCACCGGGCCGCTGCAAGATGTAGTTTTGGACAGCGACCTTCCAGTCACAATCGCGGCCTTCGGGGCGAGTGGCAAAGTCGACCGCGCAAGCTTCATAAAGAGGCAGGCTCTTGGAGTGATCGCCCATCACCCAATACTGGCTGGCGGCATTAGCCAATGCCTCCAAACGAAAACTCGACTTCGCGTGCTTTTCACTCAACTCGCGCATTGCCACCGACATCGAGTCGTAGGCTTTGGCC
>JBKJUN010000173.1:0-10321 GCA_046590555.1 Bryobacter sp.
CATGCGATGGTGCGGGGATATTTCCGGTATGACCGGGTCTTTCTCGTTGATGCGGAGCGCCGTGCGGAAGGGGAGCGCTAATGGCGCGGACGCGGGCGACTCTACCGGCGGGCAGCCGGATCACCGACTACATCAGCTTGGGTGTGATCGCTCGCTTCTTTCCCGTCGAAAAAGTGCGGGTTGTGTTGCAACAGACCGGACGCACCAGCGTCCGCGAGCGGGATTTACCGGCGCACGTGGCGGTGTACTACGTCATCGCGCTGGCTCTGTACATGCATTCGTCCTATGGCGAAGTTCTGCGCTGCCTGCTGGAAGGACTGCATTGGCTGATGGAGCCCTCGGCTACCTTCAAGGTAGCTGGCAGTTCCGGTATTTCGCAGGCGCGCACCCGGCTGGGTTGGGAGCCGTTGCGGCAACTGCACGATGTTGTGGTGAAACCGGTGGCCGTCAAGAAGACGAAAGGCGCATGGTACGCCGGGCGGCGTCTGGTGAGTCTGGATGGCAGCACCCTTGATGTGGCCGACGAGAAGGGAAATGCCGCAGAGTTCGGGCGTCCGGGGGCCAGCCGCGGCGAGAGTGCCTACCCTCAGATCCGCTTCGTGTCATTGGCCGAAATCGGCACGCATGTCCTGTTCGGCACGCAGATGGATGGGTACACCACCAGCGAGATCGCCTTGGCGAAAAGAATATTACCGAGTCTGAAAAAAGGCATGTTGTGCCTGGCCGACCGCAACTTTTTCGGATTTCCGTTGTGGACCCAGGCTGCGGCCACACACGCTGACCTGCTGTGGCGCGTGAAGAAAAACATGCGGCTGGCTTGCGAGAAACGGCTGCCAGACGGTTCCTACCTGAGCCGCATTTTTGCTTCGGAAAAAGACTGGCGGCACAAGACCAACGGCGTGGTCGTCCGCGTGATCGACTACCAACTGGAGGGACTGGCCGATGCTGAGCCCCTGTACCGTCTGGTGACCACGATCCTCGATCACGCCAAAGCTCCGGCCCCAGAACTGGCTGCTCTCTATCATGAGCGCTGGGAGATCGAAACCGCGTTTGATGAACTCAAGACGCATCTGCGCGGTGCCCGCATCGTCCTCCGCAGCAAAACGCCAGATCTCGTTCGGCAGGAATTTTATGGCCTGCTCATGGCGCACTTCGCCCTGCGAGGGTTGATGCATGAGGCCGCGCTCACTGCCGACGAAGACCCCGACCAACTCTCATTCCTTCACGCTGTCCGGGTTGTCCGCCGCAAACTCTCCGCCTATGGAGCTATTCCCCCCTCGGAGGAGGAAAGCCTTTCATAACGCCCTGTTACTGGAGATCCTGCAGGAGCGAGTGGCGTCGAGCCGCAACCGGCGAAACCCACGCGGCGTCAAACGCAAAATGAGTAACTTTCCGCTTCGTCCCCGACACGTCAAGCCTCTCCCGCCCCTCGATGTTTCTAAAATCATTGTGATCGTTAAGTGACAAGTATTTGGGCTAGCTACATCGTCTCGCGCATCGCAGGTCATCTTGGCGAAGGCATTTCCTTTGGCTCGCCAGCCGTCATCCGCAACTCAGCCACAGCCAACCTCGCAAAAGATCTCGAGCAAGAGCTAGTGGGCTACCGGCAGACAGCTCGATTTTGCGAAGCACTGAGGTTGATTCCACTATGCGGTACCAGCTACCACGAGTGCTTTGGCCAGATAGCCTCCGCTCTACCCGCAGCCTGGACAGAACTTCCCAAGGCCAGCGGTATAGAAATTGAAGCCCGCAATCAACTCGTGACTGGAATGGGTATATGGCACGAACTCATCGCATCAATTCAGGCTCGAAGCACCTCCAATCTGCTGAAAAGCGTTTCAGCCGAATCCCCTCTATTCTCGAAAATCGCAGTACTAAGCCAAAAGCCTTAGACAGTCCTAGGGCAAAAGTCGGAGGCTCTTAACAGCCCCTTTGCATAAAGCTCAAGGTACTTTCAGTCGATCAAAACGAAAGAAGCGAACTCATGAAAGCCTATTTCCAAATCTTGGGGACCCTTGGTCTCATTTTGTTGAGCTCCACGGCAAACAGTGCTCTGGCACAGACTGGATCATTCCGTCAGGTGAAGATTGGAATGATTACCTCTGCGTCCACTTTCTTCGTCGATAATGTTCCTTACAACTCCACACAGATATTCCGGTGGCAGGTGGGCGATGTTCATACGATCCGAATCTCCAAGCAGCAAATAAATAACTCATTTCAAGGCACCAATAATGGGACACCTGGAGTGCTGGGCAATGACGCAGATCTGGGTGTACGCACCATAGTAGATGGAACCTACACTGTAGCCGTAGAAGGCGGCCTGCCTGTTCCCTCTGGCGCATTTCAGAATCTGACTAACATCACTGACTCAGACTTCATTTTCCGCATACAAGTCTGGTCTTTTCTCCAATCGATCGAGTTTACTTCTGCTCGCCAATACAGGATGAAATTTGTTACGCCTGCGGCAGGATGCGCACCAACGGCTGCAGGAGAAACTCTACCGGGCTCCTGCGGCGATGTCCCAGGCTATACGTGGGTTCAATGTGCTGACGACTTGCGATTTGCAGCAACTACGGGCAACTACTGGTGCTCAGAGGGTTCAGTGGAATTTACCACTGTGCCTGCGGTTGGCTATGCCTTCAAAGACTGGAACTCCAATCCTGGTTTACCAAACGAATCCTCTACCGGTACCAACGGTTCCATCCGTTTCAAATTGAATTCCCCTTTTCACATACAAGTCAATTTTGGGCCAGGCAAGTTTTACCGGATCAATACCGAGCCTGCTGGACTTGAAGTAGTCGTAGATCGTTCCATTGTGCGTACAGGTCGCATCCCGCTCGATAACCGGGACCTTTGCAAACGCTATGTCAATCCTGTTGACGCCAATGGAGATCCGATCAATATCAACATAGGCCAGGGCGGTGAACTTCCCTCAACAGATTTCTGCACGGTTTGGCTCTTCGGCAGCACCAGACTCCTCGGTGCGCCAGAGCGTCAACTGGATGAAACCGGCAAGGTCTATGTATTCGACTCCTGGTCCTTTGGTGGCGGTCAAAACGCCCTATTTGAAGTATCCGGGGCTAACCTCTCTACCAATGTGCTGACCGCGCGCTTCCTGCGCGCAGCCGGGATTACCTTCGTCACCCAGCCACAAGTCAGCCTGCCTCTGATTGTCAACAATCGCACCTGGCCTTCTTACAATTTCTGGTTTGGGTTGAACAAAGACGTAACCTACACCGCTCCCCCGGAATCCGTCGACGCCAGCGGTCGAAAGTGGCGCTTTAAGGGTTGGTCCAACGGTGGCCCAGCAACCCAAACTATGCGCATCACTCAGGAAATGGTCGATAAGGGGCTTTACCTGATTGCCCTCTACGAACCGCTCAACAAGTTATCCATTGTCACTAATCCTCCCGGTCTTCCCATCTCGATTGACGGTCGCGAATGCCCAACTCCCTGTGAGGTTGAAAAGCTCGCCACAGAATCAGTCTCTGTTTCAGCCGTTCGAAGCATTACCCAACAGGATGTTCTTCGCCTCGAGTTCACCAATTGGACCGACGGTGGAACAGGCGACCGCATGGTTAGCTTCAATACCGAATCGCGCCGCCTGGTTGCCAACTACAAGCAGATGTACCGTCTCACCACACTTGGCAATCCGAGAGCTGGAGTCACCTTCACTACAGTTCCAAATTCAGCAGACCAGTTTTTCGACCTTGACACGCGCGTCAGCGTCACGGCTCGTGCCCTCGATGGCTACCGCTTTCGCCGCTGGTCGGGAGACACAGCTGGCCTCTTCCCCACTGCCAGCATTGTCGTCGGAGGTCCACGAACGGTGGTTGCAGAACTCGAAGAAATCCCATTCATCGACCCTGCTGGCATAAAGAATGCCGCCGGCACTGGCCCACAGGATTCAGGCCCAACCGGTCGTGTTGCCCCAGGCTCCCTCATCACCGTCTTTGGCGTCAATCTGACCCCGAAAGAAGAAATTGGCCCCCGTTCGCCTCAAGCTCAATCCCTGGCTGAGGTGGCCGTCCGGGTGGGCGATCGCCTCCTCCCGCTCAGCTTCGCCTCTGGCTCGCAGGTCAACGCGCAACTCCCTTATGACCTTCCTGTAGGCCCCAACAAGATTACGATCCTACGAGTCGGCCAACCTGAAGTGAGTGCTGATTTTGAAATCGTGCGCAATGCTCCTGGCCTTTTTGGTCAATACGGAACAGAATCTGAAGGCACACCGCCACTTGTGCTCGCCTTCCGCGCCGATGGCAGCGTCATTACAGAATCCGCCCCTGCGCGGCCGAATGAAGTTATCAACCTGATTGGTACTGGCCTCGGCGGCTATCGCAACAATCCACCGGCTGGCTTTGCGATCCCCTCTGGCGCAGAATTCGCCCTGATCGATCCAGTCGAAGTCATCGCTGGTGATCAGACGATTCAGCCACTAAAGGTAATTGCCATGCCCGGCTTTGTCGGCATGACCAGCGTCCAGATCCGCGTCGGCCCGCAGTTCACCGTTGGGGCCTCCACAAACCTCAAGGTGCGCGTTAACGGGAAAGACTCGAATACGGTTCGCTTGTTCGTGCGCTAGCTCGCGCCGCAGCCAGTTGAACTGCTTTGCGCCTCACCCGCACCCACGCAATCCATACACTCGAAACACAAAGTGCAGATCCCCCGAGCATGGGAAGGATCACCGCCAGATCCCAGCTTGGGCGATTTGCATAGAGCCACGGCAAATCCCACGAGTGTAACCCGTGATATAACCAACGGTTCCAGCGTGACTTCGTAACATAACTCTCCACCAACTTGCCGCTGGCTGCATCCACGTAATGCATCGACCGCTCCGCATCGGCGTACTCAAAGTAATAAGCCGGCAAAGGTAGCGTTCCTGCTCGCGAGACATAGTAATTCTCGTAGGCCCGAACTTCGCGCACCTCAACAAGAGCAACCCCACTCATGGCCTTAGCCATTCGAGCCTTCGCCCAATCAAGACTCACTCCAGTGGAAGCATCTCCCCCAGGCTCCACACGCATTAGCTGCTTCTCCCCAGACCGCAGCAGATACACACCACGCCCCCCGGCAACACCCAGCTCTACTTCGCGAACACCAGCCCCGCCCACCCGGGCAAGCATCGCACCAGGCCCCTCGGCCGCAAAAAGTTTCCCACTCCATTTGGCCCCTTCAATCGCCGCAGCCACCCGCGAATCCGGGCCAAACTCCGGGCTCCAATGCATCGGATTCATGCTGAACATGCCGCTCATAATCCAGGTAAACGTCATCAACCCAAAAACCAGCCCCAGAATCGTATGCCAGCGCTTCCATCCCGCATAAGGAATGCTCGAAGGCCCCGAAGGAAATCGAAAGCGCTTGCTCGGCGAGTAGAGCCAAATCCCAACAACAATGCCAAGCAGAGTCATAATCGTCCCCACCAGCGACAAGAAGATCACAAGCGCCCGCCAGGTGGCCGTCTCTTTGCGCAGCGGCGTAAAGTACAGCCAATGCGGAATCGCCCCAAAATAAGCTCCAATCCGGTCGGCGCGAGTCGTATGCTGCATCACCTCGCCGCTCACCTGCGAAACATATACTTCCTGCCCGTCAGGCCAACTAAACCGCAAAAAGGGGCGTAGTGGCCGAACCGCCTTGTTCAGCGTCCACTGATCCTCTTCAAGCTTTGCCCCATCAAATTGCGACTCCCCTGCAGGCAAACCCGTCCACGCACTCGCAACTCGCCGGGCGGCATCCACACTTAATCCGCTAAAGCCCTCAGCACGGTCCGCGTAAACCACCTTCTGCAAGCGGCCCGTATGAAATCGATAGACCGGACGCCCATCGAGCATCGTGAGTCGCACCCGGTCCAGATTCTCGACACCAGCCATAGTCGCCGCTTCTTCCAGTCCAACAGAAACGCGCCCCCCCGAAATCGCTTCACTCTGCTTCAGCCTTTGTTCTGCGCTTACCTCCGGATAAGGCCAATACATGATCACCAGCCCTGAGGCAAACCACATCGCAAACAAGATGCTAAACACCACGCCCAGCCAACGATGAAAAAGGATCATGTACTTGCGAACGGCAATTGCACTGCGAGTCATAGCATCCAGCTTCGCAGCAAACGGAAAGACTCAAAAGCAAAATCACGTCCGCTTACCGGCCAAATTTCCCCGCTCACAAGAATTCCCTCAAACATTTTTAAGGATTCGCGATCACCTAACCTCATATTGCTTCGCTTCTTAACAACCATGCTGGTAGCACAGGTGATCCCAGCGATGGACCCATTCCAAAATACAGGTGTGGCGAAGATAACCATTTCGATCAATTACGAAGTGCTGAAGGCAGCCCGTAGAGGAAGCGCGCTACGTCCTCTTAACGGCCAGCTCCGATTACAAACCCGTCATGCAATCTTCCATCCTTCAAGTCTCTGCAGCGCCTCACTCAGAAGCCCCCATTCCCGTTCACTCCTACGGCCGTCCCCTTACCAATAAACCCAAGGCCCCAGCTTGTGCGAAAAATGGACCCATTGTGCGTTTTGGTAATCTATTGATTAGCCACCAATGTGCATCTCTCCATTAGCGATGCCGCTCTATGCCCGACGTCTGGACTGGGAAGCGGAGTAATGAATCTGCATACCCTCGCTATCCTGGGATCAAGCTTGGCATTTCTCACCTACGGCACATTGTGTCTGGTAACCTCGTCGATGCAAGCCGAATTCAAACGGTTTGGCCTTGAACATTTAAGAACTCTGACGGGCGTTCTTGAGGTGCTGGGCGGTGTAGGCCTCTTGGTCGGATTAAAGTGGCCCTTTGCCCTGCGGCTTTCCTCCGCTGGTATTGCGCTACTGATGATCGCTGGGCTTTTAGTTCGAATCAAAGTTGGAGATGGCTGGCTCTTGTGTCTGCCGGCCTTCGCCCTCCTGCTATTGAACGTATTTATCCTGATGAAGTCTTTCAACTGAGCCAAGCAAGCGAGTTCGACAGTGGCCCTTTAATAGAGCGCAACGACGATCGCGAGAACCAAAAGGCTAAGCGCAGGAAAAGAACTTTTAAGCGGGTCCTTTACCTTTACGTGCATCGCCACCGCACCCACCATCAAGGCAGCAACCGCAATGGCGGCAGGACGAGTAAGGCTTGGCACCCAGAGCCCTGCAATCAAGCATAGTCCCAGCGACACCTTGAGAAATCCGATCAATTTCATGAAGCCAGGAGAGAGCCCATAGACGGCAAACTCCTCCCGCATGTTTTTAGCATCACCACCGCGCCACGCCGTCAGCTTATTCGTGCGCAGCAGCCACACATTCAGCAAACCGAGCCCAATGATCAGTTGACATGCCTTCACTATCCATTCCATCTTGGTACCCCAAACTTTGAAGAATATCGGTTTCGCAGCCAAGTGATTTACACGAATGTGTCTCGGAAAACTTGCCTGGACCCCATCGCATGATTATACGCTTACCCACTATCGATGCTCAACCCGACGCCCGCGCGACGCCCGCTCACCACAGCTACTTCTTAGGCACCAGCTTCATCACCTGCCCGTCATCCTTGCTATCGGTGATGAAGTAAAGCGCCCCTTCCGGCCCCTGCACCACATCGCGAATCCGCTCCTTCATATCCTCAAGCAACCGCTCCTCCCCAGTCACCCGCTTGCCATCAATCGTCAGACGCGCAATGTGTTTACCGCCCATCCCGCCAATAAACAAACTCTTCTTCCATGCCGGAAACAAAGTACCCGTATAGAAAGTCATCCCACCCGGCGCAATCACGGGGTCCCAATAATAAATCGGCTGCTCCATCCCGGGCTTCGACGTCATGCCCGCTCCAATCGCTCCACCCGCATATTCAATTCCGTAGCTGATCGACGGCCAACCATAGTCTCGTCCCTTAATCGGAATGTTCAATTCATCCCCACCACGCGGTCCATGCTCAATTGTCCAGAGTGCCCCCGTCTCGGGATTCAGCGTCGCACCTTGCACATTGCGATGCCCAAACGACCAGATCTCGGCCCGCGCATCCTGCCGTCCCACAAAAGGATTATCCGCAGGAATCTTCCCATCTGGAAGAATCCGAACCACCTTACCCAGCAGACTATTCAGTTGCTGCGATTGCATCCGCCCCTCCATCTCCGACCTCTCCCCCAGCGTCACAAACAGCGCCCCAGCCCGGTCAAACACGAGCCGACTACCGTAATGTAGAGTCGACTTCAGCGACGGTGCCTGATGAAAGATCACCTCTACCTTTTCCAACTTCGGTGCCTCACCCAGCACCAGCTTTCCCCGTGCCACTGCCGTATTGTTCGTGCCATCCTTCTGCAACTCGGAATAGCTCCAATACACCAGTTGATTCGTCGCATAGCCAGGATCAAGCGCCAGCCCCAGCAATCCGCCCTGATCCCTCGCATCCACCTCCGGCAGGCCCGTCACCGGCACAGACAACTTTCCATCCTTGCCGAGCACCCGCAACCGTCCTGGCTTTTCGGTAACCAACATTTCCCCATTCGGCAAAAACGCCATCCCCCACGGCGATACCAGCCCCGAAGCCACTTTCACAACTTCAAACGCCACCCCCAGCTTCTCTTCCCCAATCCGGGTCTGCCCCTCAAAAGCAGGCCTGTAGCTCTCAGCATTCGGTGCACGTTTCTCAACGCCGGCCAATTCCACCTTACTGGTAGCCCCACAACCAGTGAGCCCAACTACAAGCGCGAGCGAAGAACAAGTAAAGACAAGATCCGATTTGCAAATTCTCATACCCCTAAATTATCGGCGATCAAACTCCTTGCGGCAACTTGAACCTTTACCCGATCACCATCAATAACCGCAGGCGCCCCGATAGCCTGATGCGTCACTGTGCATTGGATTGGCATCCAAACGCTCTCCCCACTGCGGCCCCAAAACATTCCGCAAAATCAATGGGTGAAGGTAGGACGCCTCAGGCTAAATTTGCGATCTCCCCTGTTCAAAACTCCCCAAATCCCGCCAACCGCCTCACCGCCTTCTCGTCCACCGGCATCACCCGCTGCCGAAACCCCACCAGTGCCAGCCCCAGCGCAAACACCATTTCATCGTGTTGCCCTTCACTCTCAAACCGCAGCCCCGCCACACCCGGCGTCTTCCGGATCGACTGCAATTCCTCCACCAGCTTCTCCCAACCCGCCACCTCCAGCCTGTCCACCTCAAACGCCTGCACCACGCCCGGCAAAATATCCGTCCGCAGAGTCGAAAAGAACCCCGCCCGTAATCAACACCGGATACAACTCTCCCCTGGGCCTCTGCATCTGCAACTGCTCGGTCACCACCAACCCCATCCCCGTCGCATCAATCGCCGTCGTCACCAACCGCTCGTCCAGTCCAGGACGCACCATGGAGCACCATCGCCTGGGACGGGTCTACCCGCACCGGGCCTTCCCCAATTCGGCAACATGGAATCGCAGTCGGGATGCCGCGTCGAAACCACACCCGTGCCTTGTCTTTGTTCATCCGAAGCTCTAATGTCGCTTCCCATCCGATCCTGTAGCCCAATTTCGCGAGTGCCACTTGCCACAATGCACTTTGAGCGTTCATTTCGCTACTGAAGCGTATATCCAACATTGACAGACTTGGCCATACTAACTATTCTCAACTTAAAATATGAAGGCCCCATGAACGTTTATCTCACCCCAGAGCTTGAGCAACTGGTTCAGGCAAAAGTCCAATCAGGCCGCTACAACTCGGCCAGCGAAGTGGGGCGCGAAGCGTTACGAATCATGGAGCAGCGTGACAGGTTCCGCTCGATCCAACTTTAGGAACTGCGCAACCGCAAGGACCGTGCCCTAGGCGAATCCGCCCGAGTTCAGGCCACTGCCCGAGTTCAGGCCACTGACGGTGAAGGCACGGACGGTGAAGAATTCATGCAAGGGATGCTGGATGAGTTGGACGCAGGACATGGGCGCAAGGCCGGATAAGCCGCTACGTCCTTTTGCCTGCAGCCAAAGAAGACCTCGCCGATATTCGCGACTACTACCTCACAGAAGCTGGCTGCCGTGTTGCTCGGCATATGGTTGTTGAATTCGTAGAGTCTTTTCGTTTTCTGGCCAGCACACCAGGTACTGGCCATGTTCGGCAGGACTTGGCCGAGGATCGCCCCATTCTCTTCTTACCGATGCAAAATTACCTTATTCAAACCCGATCCAACGCTCTCGAACATTGAACTAAGCCGCGAATCGGCAGGCGCCAGAGCGCGCTGAACAGAGGGGTGACTCCGGCGATGAATTGGGGTCCACTGAAGGTCGACTGGACCAACAGTCTACTTCACCAATAGGAGCTAACCCTATGACCCCCTTACGCCAGCGAATGCTGGATGAC
>JBKJUN010000176.1:0-12080 GCA_046590555.1 Bryobacter sp.
AGAACGGATGGCAGAGGCAATTGTAGAAGCGCCTCCGAGGCTGGGCAGCTCGATTGCCGGTACCTCGATTCCTGCCGCGAAAGAACTAGGTATTAGTGCCGATTGCCGCTCTCTCGCTCAGCGGGGTGGAGAGCGGGAGGCGTTTGAAACCCTTGACAGTTTTTTGTCGGCACGCGGTGTTCGATATCACATGGAGATGTCGAGCCCGGTTACGGCTGAGGCGAGCTGCAGCCGACTATCGCCTTATTTGGCTTATGGCAACTTGTCGACACGTCAAGTTTTGCAGACGACTCGCAGGCGGGTTGCGACGCTCAATGAGCATGATGCTGCAACCTGGAAGCGTGCGCTACGTGCTTTTGATGCCCGGTTGCACTGGCGTTGTCACTTCATGCAGAAGATGGAAGACGATCCGCGGATCGAGTTCGAAAATTTCGTCAGGGCTTATGACGGGATGCGTGAGCCGCACTGGAATGAGGAGTGGTTTGAGGCTTGGAAGACGGGGCGTACTGGGTATCCGTTGATCGATGCCTGCATGCGGATGCTTGAGCAAACAGGGTGGATCAATTTCAGGATGCGGGCGATGCTGGTGAGTTTTGCTTCATATCATTTGTGGCTCGACTGGCCCAGGCCGGCGCTTCATCTGGCGCGGCTTTTTGTCGACTATGAGCCTGGTATTCACTACAGCCAGTTTCAAATGCAGTCTGGGACGACGGGCATTAATACCTTGCGGATGTACTCGCCGATAAAGCAGCTGGTGGATCAAGACCCTGAAGGTGTTTTTGTAAATGAGTGGTTGGGGGATCTTGCCGGGTATCCAGAGCCGATTGTAGATCACAAGGAGGCAATTGCATTGGCGCGGGCAAGGATTGGGGCAGTGAGAAAGCAGACTGGCACTCGCGATGAGGCGAAAAAAGTTCTGAAGAAGCACGGGAGTCGTAAAAAAACGACAGCGAAGAAGCAAAGCAGCCAGCAGATGTTATTCTAGGGATACCCCGATTCGAAGGGGACAAAGAAGTAAAAAAGCTAGGGATATTCCCGAACGACGCGGCGAAGGGGCGCTCTTGTGAAATTCACATTAGACGCCCCTTCTCCCTTCTGGAGGTCATTGTTTTCCATGTCGAAGATGCTTGAAGAGATCCGCCAACAGCCCGAGGCGCTGGCAAAAACACTGAAGCAGGAATGGAAAGGCATCGAAAAGCTGAAGCAGCAATTTGAAGCCTATCCGCCGCGAATGATCGTGCTGGCAGCGCGAGGTACCAGTGACAACGCGGCGCAGTTCGGACGCTACATCTTGGAATTGCTCACGGGGATTCCGGTGTCGTTGTCCGCACCCAGCATCTATACACTCTACGGGGCCAAGCTGGACCTGGAAGATACTTTGGTGGTGGGGATTTCGCAGTCTGGGGAATCGACAGACACCAACATCGTGCTGGAGCGTGCCAAGGAATGCGGCGCGTTTACGTTAGGTATCACCAATGAGCCCGATTCGACGCTGGCGAAGTTGGGACATGCGACGATTCTCGTAAGAGCGGGCAAAGAAAAATCAGTTGCTGCGACCAAGACTTATACGGGACAGTTGCTGGCGATGTACATGTTGGCTTACGCACTTGGCGGCAAGCTGGCGCTGAAGGATCTCGAGAAGCTGCCCGAGCTGGCAGAGAAGGCCTTGAAGCTGGAGCCGCAAGTTGCTGCGATGGCTGGGCGCTACCGGTTTATGCAACACGCGGTTGTGGTTGGGCGCGGTCTTAATTATGCAAATGCATTTGAGTTTGCCCTGAAGTTGATGGAGACCTGCTATGTGATTGCCGAGCGCTTCTCTAGTGCCGATCTTTTGCATGGCCCGATCGCGATGGTGGATCCACACTTTCCAGCCTTTGTGTTTGCACCGTCCGGGGTGACCTGGAACCCGATCTCAGAATTGCTGGTGCGTGTGGATGCTACGACGCATGAGACGTTGCTGGTGACGGACAAGAGCAACAAGGCGGCGTTTGAATCGAAGCGGCGGGCGTTCCGGATTCCGGTAGCGATTCCTGAGTTGTTTACGCCAATCCCCTACATTATTCCGGCGCAATTGTTTGCTGGTTATCTTGCGACTGAGAAGGGTTTAAATCCCGATCAGCCCCGGTCACTGACCAAGGTGACGCAGAACCTTTAACTCATACGTCCGGCCCAACGGAGGAAGCGCCACATCTCGAAGCGGTGCTGCCAAAGGAAGGCCCAGAATTCACGGAAGCCGATTGCTTCGGCGTGGGTACCCCAATAAGTTTCCATGCGCCAGCGGAGGTAGGGGCTGGCCCAGGGGCGCAGACGATAGCCGCGGGAAGACTTCCATAGGAATGCAAGCATGTCGGCTAGGGAACCAGGCTATTGGGCTTGGCACCTGCCTTGGGCGCGCCAGCGTAGTAACCAGAGCGGGTGCGCACCACGGGTCGATTTGGACCGCTGGCGACTACCCGGATGGTTCGGAAAGTGCCGTCGAGTTCCTGCACCGTGGGTGTGTAGCCAATGACGTACTGATTGCGGATATCTTTCGCGACTTCGAGTGCCAATGCGTCCACTTCTTCGAGGGTTTTGGGGAAGAAGCAGAGGCCGCCTGTGGCTTTGGCGATGGTTTCGAGCGCCCGTTTGGCTTTCTTGGATTCGCGCGGGATCTCTTCATTGAGCAGCGCGATCGAATAGATCACAGCGTCGGTGGTGTGAGCCTGAGAGATAAGTTTTTCGAGCGAAGTCTTGCTTGCCGTGTCTGCGCCATCGGTGATCAGCATTAATACTTTCTTGTCGCGCTTGGCTTTGGCCTTGAGATGATCAATTGACATGCTGATAGCGTCATACATGGCCGTACCGCCACGAGCGTCAATTCGGGTTAGGCCTTCTTCCATCTTCTTGATGTCGCCGGTGAAATCGACGTCCAGGAAGGCATCGTCGTTGAAGTTGACGACAAAGACTTCGTCGAGGCGGTTGGAGGCTTTCACCATCGCGACGGATGCGGATTCCGCCTTGTTGCGACGCAGGCGCATGCTGCCACTGTTATCAACAATTACACCGAGGGATATTGGTACATCTTCTCTCCGGAAAATCTTGAGAGGCTGTTCGACGTTGTTTTCGTAGACTTTAAAAGCTGAGCGCGGCAGGTCGGTTACGATATTGCCCTTGCCGTCTACTACTGTTGCATTTAAGACAACCAAACGCGTATCGCTGCGGAAGACGGGGTCTTCCTGGGCAAAAAGCACGGGAGCAGCGAAGGCAGCCGTCAAAAAAGAGCGACGGCTATTGAACGGGGGCATAATATCCTTGCCGCCAGGACGGTCGCAACGCAGGCAGACCTCTTGGCTGAACTAGCTTGATTTGAACTTTACGGTATTTTCCGTCTCTGTCCTGATTCTTAGGAGAATAGCCGATCAGGTACTGGTTACGCAGTTCAATTCCAATTTTAGCGGCAACATCGGGCAATTCGTTAACGTTTTCGATCGCGAAGTGTTTGCCACCCGTTTGCTCGGCGAGGTCGTTAAGCAGGCCTGGGCCGGATAGTTCCTCGGCAGTTCTGCCTCGGGCACCGACGGATTCGAAGATGCCGATGGCGTAGAGCTGAACGTCGGCTTCGCGGACGAGATTTTTGATCTCGCTCTCGGTATAGCGACTGGAGTTGTCGCCGCCGTCAGAAATAACGAGGACGGCTTTGCGCGGATTCTTGGCCTTCTTCATCTGGTTCATGGCAAGGTAGATACCATCGAGCAGGGCGGTGCGACCCTTGGCCTGGGTGAAGGTGAGGCGGTTTTGGATCTCTTCAGTATTGCTGGTGAAGGGCACAATCATCTCGGGGCGATCGTTGAACTGGATCAGGAAAAACTCGTCATCAGGGTTTGCTGTTTTGAAAAACTGCGCAGCGGCCTGACGGCTTTTCTGAAGTTTTGAGCCCATGCTATTGCTGGTGTCGAAGACGAGACCCACTGAGAGAGGGGCGTCTTCACTAGCGAATTGGGCGATGGTCTGTTCAATTTTGTCTTCGAAAATTTTGAAGTGTTCGCGTTCAAGGCCGGTTACGAATCGATTGAGTGGGTCTGTAACCGAGACCGGGATCAAGACCAGGTTGGTGTCGATGCGCAGATTTACTCCCTTGGAAGTGTCAGCTTCATCTGGTTTGATGGGACGCCCGTCTCGTCTCTCGATGTTGACGCGCCCGGGAGGGGGAACTGTTTCAGTCTTTTTGTCGGACTTCTTGGCGGAGGGAGCTGTTTTGGACTGTTCGGCAGCGATGAGTTCAGACGTAGAAGAATTCGCCAGGAAAACCAGGAGGGAATATGACGCTACTACAGATCTAATTTTCATCAGAATGCCTTGCCAGGATCGTTCTCCTGAAGTTTATCATTCAGGGGGAAGCCAATGGCTGATCTTAAGACGGCAGGAACTGACGAAGAGGTGCATAGAAAGCACGAATAAAGTCTTCAGCGGCGGCTTGGGCTTTCTCGTTTGAATCTTTGCCATTCAAGCCAATCACAACCCTTACCAGGGCTGTATCAGTTCTATTGTCTTTCACTGCGTCAAGCATTGTGTAAAGCTTGGCTTTGTACTCACTGGCTACGACGCGATCACGGCTCTGATACCAATACAGAACCAAGCTCTTGCTATCGCCGCGCTGGATGATGTAGCGATTGACTTCAATCGGTTCGGGCCTGCCTGGCAAGGAGACCATAATGTGGTCATTGACGACTGGAGTCCAGCCGGAGCCTGGAAGGCAGTTCTTCGGTGAATGCGGGACAGCGCCTGTGCGTTGGCTTCGGAATGCCGCTACAAAAAGGTTTGCGCCTACCCCAAGAGAATTATTTCCGTAGGAACGATTTAGCGTATCGTCTGCCTTAAGCACGGCCTGGGTTTCGGCATCCATGACACCTTCCTGGGTTTTCTCCCATACGCCAAACTTCTGAGGCAATTCGACCAAAGGTCTGCCAGCCGCCACCTTTTCAGATTTCGTGAAGGAGTAGTAGGCCAGCGTCTGAATTGCAAGAACCGCACTCAGAATGAGGACGGTCGAATTAAGTGACGGGTTCTTGAGTTGCTTGAGATCTAGCATTAGAAATTCCTTTAGAAAACCAGTTTGCGAAACGATGGAATACGAGCAGCATGGACAGGGCGACCATGAAAATCACCCAGCCCTCTGCCGTGTGGAAAAAGCCTTCGGCCCATTCGCTTTTGTACTCGTAAAGAACGCCGGTCATCGAGACGCGGAAGGCATTGGCCGCAATAGCGATTGGAACAGTGGCAATTAAGAGCAGTGCACGCATCCAACCCCGAGAATCGAAGAAGAATCCGTAAACGAGAGAAAGGAACGTGAGCGAAAGAAGGGAGCGGATTCCGCTACAAGCCTCAACAACCGACAGTTTATGTTCAGCAAGCTCTAGAACATTGCCGTCTCTCAAGACCGGAATACCAAGCAGCAGCAGCGATTTTTCAGCAACAACACTTGCAAAGATCTGCAGTGGGAATGTGATCGCCGTATAAATGACAGATGGAATTGGAACCATGAAGAAGAGAAGGAAAATAGGAAAAGCTGTTAGCTTTAGCAATTGTCTTCCGCCAACGAAAAGAACTGCACCGGCGATTGAGAAGACGATAGAGGTTCGTGTCAGGAATAGTTCAGCGGCAATAGTGCCCAGAATGTATTGAAGAGCACCATAAAGCATGACGACTAATCCCAGGTAGTCACGGGTTAGCTTCACTGCCAAAATGTCATCTTTACGCTGCCAGGCGATATAGGCTGCAACGACGGGAACAAAAAATCCATGTCCCATATCATCGTCATTCATCCATTGGGCGACAAGGCGCTCGAGCATTGGATAAAAAGATGCGGTCATCAAACCCGCAATCCAGGCCAACGGCACCCAGAATGAGGCGGGGGGAATTGGCGTTGCTGGAGTTGCCGTTAAAACGGGCTGGCTCTCTTCAACTTTGGCTCGAACTGGACTTTCCATATACTCCACATCCAGCAGAACATTCTGTTCCGCCTAATCTCAAGGTACAACAGTGCGAGTGGTTATAGAACGATGGTAAGTTTTCACCTTAGTACAATAAGAAGATGCGGTGGTTGATACCCGCTATCTTGGCCGCCCTCATTCAGCTATCTGCCCAGCAGGGAATCCTGCCAATTGGGCAGGTTAAGCCGGATATGGCCGGGGTGGCACGAACAGTATTTCGCGGTCAGGACCCGGAAGAATTTCCATTGCGGATTCTTGGGGTGCTGCAGAATAGCGGGCCGGGCCAAAACATGATTCTTGCCCGGCTGCTGACTCCTCGCCTGGAGCAAACCGGTGTGATGCAGGGCATGAGCGGCAGTCCCGTATACATTGATGGCAAGTTAGTGGGTGCAATCGCTTTTGCTTTTCCGTTCGCCAAAGAGCCGATAGCAGGGATACGGCCAATCGAAGAAATGCTTCAAGTAGAACGATCATCGGGATCGGTTCGAGCCGAGCGAGTGCATTTAGGTTCGACCGAGCTTGTCGCGAGTCGAAGTCAGAGCGAGACAAATCAACCAAGTCCGGTGCTGACGCCGATCTCGTTTGCTGGAATGACCGATCGGACAGCTCGACACTTTGCCATCCAATGGCGTGAGCTTGGGTTTGTTTTACAGCAGGGTGCATCGGGTAGCCAGCCAAGTGGAGCAAGTTCGCCGCTTCGGCCCGGCGATATGATTTCGGTGCAGCTGATTCGTGGCGATATGAACTCCGGCGCTGACGGTACCGTTACCCATATAGATGGCAATCAGGTGTATGCATTTGGTCATCGATTCCTTGGCGGAGGGGTTGTTGAGTTTCCTTTTGCCAAGGCTGAGGTGATAACATCGCTGCCCAATCTGAACATGCCGTTCAAGATCAGTCAGTCGCTGAAGCCGATGGGAGCAATTTTGTTTGATGGGGATGCCGCGGTAAAGGGGGAACTGGGCCGTGTGCCGAAGCTGGTACCCATCCTGATTCGGTATCGCGACGCTGCAGGATTGAAGGAATACAGAATGGAGATGGTGAGGCATTCGCTGCTGTCACCACTTTTGCTACAGATGGCTTTGTTTTCCACGCTCGACAGCAACTTCCGCAGTGCGGGATCTGGAAGCGTCGATCTGAAGGGTGAAATCCGGTTTGTTGGGCAGGCGAAGCCATTAGAAATTGAAGGGCGCTATTCGGGGGACAACAACCTGCCGGCTGCCGCGTCGCTTGGCGCTGCCATACCCTTAGCCTTTTTCCAGCAACATGTCGAAGAGACCTTGCTGCCGGAATCAATGACCTTCGACCTTGTTGCCAACATGAAACATGAACAATGGGTGATTGAATCTGCATCTGCTTCGCGACGCAGCGCCAAGCCTGGGGATGCGCTGACCATTCGCACGCAGTTGTCGAGCCCCAATGGGGTTGAGAAAATTGTGGAACATCAGTTTACGGTGCCTTCGTGGCTGCCTGGCGGGGAAACGCTGACATTCACGGTCGCTGATTCGTTCATCACAAATTTGCTCGATTTCAGATCTTTCTATCAGCCAGGTGGGCCGGTGTTTCGATCGACGGCAGAATTGATCCGGACGCTTGGAACCTTACATCCGGCAAATGCCATGTATGTCCGCGTGTTTCGGTCGAGCCCCGCATTTCAGTCTGGCGGACGCGAGCTCTCGAATTTGCCTCCTTCGATTGCTTCTATCTTGCAGAAGACCCCCGGCACTTATCTGCCGATCTATCAATCCCGACTCTTTGACCGTGAGACACGCCTTGCCGATGGTGTGGTCTCGGGCTCACGTACCTTCACGCTGGAAATAGAAAAATGAAGTGCATTTCGCTAGTCTTGCTGCTGAGCCTTGCCGCCTATGCTTCCGGCCCCGCCAGTTGGGAGCTTTCTCAGTATGCAGATTTTATTAAGGGCAAGCTGAAGAACCTGTCGCTGACTCGAGACGGCACGCTTGAGCCAGGGCCGGCGATTGCGGCGGCGCTACCTTTGGGTGAGGTTTCACTGTGGTCGATGGCGGCGGCACCCGATGGGAGTGTCTATCTTGGCAGCGGGCCGAAGGGTCGTATCTATCGATGGAAAAGCGGCGCGAAGTCACTCGAGCTCATTGCGACCCTGCCCGAGCCGCATGTGTTTGCGATCTCGGTTGCGCCGGATGGCGGGGTTTTTGCGGCTGGCTCGCCAAGTGGAAATATCTACAAACTTGGTGCAAACGAAGCCAAGCTCTTTGCTCAAACGGGGGCCAAGTTTTTATGGTCATTATTGGCTACTGGTGAGGGTGTTTTTGCTGGCGGCGATGATGGTCGTATCTTTCGGGCAACCAGCACTGTGAGCGAAGTATATTACGAAAGTGGCCAGTCGAATGTCACCGCGCTGGCACTTGCTTCAAACGGAATGTTGCTCGCCGGGTCAGACCCGAACGGGATTCTTTATCGCATCACAGCCAAAGGCAAGGCTCAGGTACTTTACGATACTCCGTTCACAGAAATTCGATCCGTTGTACCGCTCAAGAATGGCGAGATTCTCTTTCTCGCCATGGGTGGTGCAGCAGCCCGGCGAACTCAAACTGCGACACCGCCCGGAGCTGCCGTGCCGGGGGGCGGCGTGCCGCAGGTAACAACTACCATTACCGTGACAGAAGAAGCCCAGGCCGGCATCGATCTCAAACCAAAGGCGGCTCCTGCAGCCGCTCCACAGGCACCCGCAGCAACTTCCGTGGTGAGCAGCCTGATGGACGTGCCTGGTCTTGATCGCTCTGCCGTTTATCGGCTCAATCCCGATTTGACGGTGGACAGCCTCTTTGTCACCAAAGAAGAAAGCCTCTTTGATCTGGCCGAATGGAACGGCAAGATTTACTTCTCGTCAGATCGTCAGGGGCGTATCTATCGCCTGGATGGTGACCGGGCCGCAACGATGTTAGTGGAGAGTGGCGAGTCTGAGGTGGGCCGTTTGCTGCATACCCAATCCGGTTGGCTGGCTGCAGTCACTACAAGTCCCAAACTTCTGCAGATTGCCGACAATCCTGCACCACCTTATGAATTTGAGTCTCCCGTTCATGAGGCGTCCAATATCGCTCTTTGGGGAGCCTTGAATACGAGTGGGAGTGCCGATCTTCGCTTTGAATCCCGCAGCGGGAATTCGTCCAAAGCTGACGCAACCTGGTCTGATTGGCAGCCCCTTCAGGGAAGGAATGTGCAGAGCCCGGCGGCCCGCTACATCCAGTGGCGCTTTCGTGGTGTTCAGAATTTCAAGCTCCATTCAGCGACGCTCAACTACTTGCCGCGGAATCAACCACCGTCGATCAAATCGTTTACGGCTGTGCTGCTAATGGTTCCGAGCAATGCTCCAAAGACCCAGGCCGCAGCTACAACCAGCTCTACCTACACGCTTACCGTAACCGATACCGGAGAAGCTTCAAGCGCCACCAGCGCAGGCACCGCCTCGCTACTTGCCTCAAGGCCTGCAGGCCGGCAATTGATGCTGAGCTGGGTGGCCGAAGACCCTGATAGCGACACGCTGCAATACAGCGTGCACTTCCGGGCTGAAGACGAGACCGAATGGAAATTGCTCAAGCAAGAACTGACTGAGGTCAACCTGAGCATTGATGCCGATACCCTTGCCGACGGCCGTTATTTGTTTCGGGTCACGGCCAGCGACACGCTGTCCAACCCCTCCACCGTCGCAAAATCGACCAACTTTACCAGCGTCCCGGTTCAACTCGATCAAACCCCACCGGCGCTTGAGGCTTCGCTCAGCAATGGCTCGCTAACGATACGTTGCGTCGACGACGCCTCTCCCATTCGCCGCATTGAGTATTCCATCAATGCCGGGCGCTGGATTTTGCTCGATGCTGCTGATGGCATTTATGATTCCAGAGAAGAAGCGGCGAGTGCCACACTAAATCTGGCCGCAGGTGAAAGCCTGGTCACCATACGCGCCTTCGACGCCTCACTCAATGTCGTGTTGCGCAAGCTGATTGTGCGGCGCTAGAGCGCAAGGAATCGATTGATCGGGATACGGGGGAACCTCACGGCTCCGCCCCTCCCACACCACCGGACATGCGGGTCCGCATCCGGCGGTTCGAGTCGGTTACGCTAGCACCCATCGATCAACGTCGGAAGCCCGAGCGATTTAAAGTATGCATTCGTTAGCCCAACACACAAGGCCGTGGTCCGCGCAAGATACCAGGGGCCGCGTCCGCTGCCAGCCGTATTACTGGCCAGTCGCGGGCGGACCCCAAGCTCCAACAGAGCCGCCCGGCGGCGGCGTGGTGTTTTCCACTGCCGCCACATAGCTGCCCGTAATCGCAATCGGACCCAGCGAGTTAGTGCCACCAGCACCCACGGCGTTTCGCAGTAACTAAAATAGCTGCGCCAGCCCCGCAGATACGGAGCCAGTTCCTCTATCGTCGTTCCGATGCTGACGCCCTTGGCCCGCCGCGTGATCTCTCGCACTCGCCCCTTGAACCGGTCCAGAGCTTTCGGCGCGATGGTGCGCTTGATCTCCGGACCGGCCGTAAAGCTGAAGCCAAGAAACTTCCGGTCCTGCGGTCGTGCCACCGCACTCTTCGCCGCATTTACCTTGAGCTTGAGCTTTTGCATGATGAATCGAGTTACGCTCTTCATCACCCGTTGACCCGCCCGCTCGCTACGAACGTAGATATTACTATCGTCCGCGTAACGAACAAAGCGATGTCCACGGCGCTCCAACTCCCGGTCGAGTTCGTCGAGCACGAGGTTACTCAGCAGTGGCGAAAGTGGTCCCCCTTGCGGAGTCCCTTCCACGCTCGGGTGGACCAACCCGTTCTCCATCACCCCGGCGTCCAAGAACGCCCGAATGAGTTTCAGCAGCCGCTTATCTTCGACCCGCTTGGCGATCTGACCCATCAGTTTGTCATGGTTGACTTGATCGAAGAATTTCTCCAAGTCAAAATCAACGCACCACCCGTAGCCTTCGGCGATGTACCGCTGCGCCTGGGCCACTGCCTGATGAGCCGACCGTCCCGGTCGAAAACCGTAGCTGTGTGGGGAGAACGTCCGATCCCATTTCCTTTGCAGAACCTGCATCACCGCCTGCTGAATCAATCGATCCAACACCGTTGGGATGCCAAGCTTTCGCACCCCTCCGTCCGGCTTGGGGATTTCCACCCGCCTCACCGGTTTCGGCTCGTAGGTCCCGTTCAGAAGTCGTTCCCGGATGGCTGGCCAGTGCTGCTTCAAGTAGTCGGTGATGCCGTCGATGGTCATCCCATCTACGCCCCCGCTACCTTTATTGGCCTTTACCCGCCGCAATGCTTCCTTCAGGTTTTCTCGCTCACATACTTCCTCCATCAAGCGGTCGGTTCTAGCTGGGCTTTCGGGTCCACTCATCGTCCGGGGCGATTCAGTCTCTTCTCGGCACGCCTTCCGGGCTTCACCCGTCGGCACCGCTGAGAAGTCCAGTTCAAGCTGGATCTTCTGCTGCTTGTCGTCCTTGAGACTCATGGTCTACTAACCTCTCCTTCTCGTTCGGGCCTTCAATCGCAGTTCCCGGCTTGGCCTATCCATTGCTCCGCCTTTCGGCTTTCGGAGTGCCTCACTAGCCTTGCCGACTTCACGATCTAATACGCCCTCTGCTGACTTCTGCTCTGCGGTCAGGCTGCCTTTCGACAACCTCAGTCGCCGAGGCGACACCGAGCAGATCTCCTGGGGTAAGTTCAGCCGCCTTCTGTGCACAGCCGCCAGATCTACGCTTCGCACCCTTGATGGATATGGACTTCGCGGTAAGTTGCCCGCTCGTCCAGTGCTCGCGCCTTCTATCCGATTCTTGTCCATCGACTCGCACTTTTGATCCATGCTTCTTTCAGACCCCGCCTCGCGACGGTAGCCCTTGCACTTCTCTAGGCCTTCACCTCCATCAGGTTGGCCGGAGGACTTGCACCTCCAAGCTGCTGAACATGCCCAGCACACAACTAAGCCGCGAATCGGCAGGCGCCAGAGCGCGCACGGCAGAGGGGTGACTCCGGCGATGAATTGGGGTCCACTGAAGGTCGACTGGACCAACAGTCTACTTCACCAATAGGAGCTAACCCTATGACCCCCTTACGCCAGCGAATGCTGGATGAC
>JBKJUN010000192.1:0-2331 GCA_046590555.1 Bryobacter sp.
GCCCAACGCGGCTCGGATCTTATCCGCTCACTGGTCGTATTGCGTGATCGTTATGGCAGCCTGGTTTCGCCCTTCCTCGCCAAGGGACACCCAATGCGAAGCGGCAGCGATGCGAAGTCTTTAACTGCAGCGCAGGCCGGGGACCTTGCGCATTTCCTGCACCAACGCGTCTACGCGACCTTGCGCAATGGTGGGGAATTGCAAATTCAAAACGTTCTTTCGGGTGATCCAAAGGCGGGCCTCACGTACTTTAGCGGCGCGGGCAAGTGCAGCAGTTGCCATGCAGCAACGGGCGACTTTGCCGGCATTGGCAAGCGTTATGATGCCGTCACGTTGCAGCAGAAGTTTCTCTTCCCACGGACGGTCGCCTTTGGGCGTGGAGCCCCGCCGCCAAGCACTAAGCCTGCCCGGGTAACTGTGACTCTGGCGAATGGCCAGACTGTGGCTGGGAATCTGGTGAGCCTCGATGACTTCAACGTGGCGCTACGCGACGCGGAAGGAAACTACCGCTCGTTCACGATCCAACCGCAAATCAAAGTAGTGAAGCAGGATCCGCTGGATGCGCATGTGGCGCTGCTCGACGAGATCTCGGACAAGAATATTCACGACGTGGTGGCTTACCTGGAGAGCTTGAAATGAAGAAGTTGTTTTTCGCGTTTTTGGGTCTGGCTTTGAGCCCGGGGCTCTTCAGCCAGGCACTCGATATGTCCACGCTGGCCAAGCCTCCTGCTGGAAGCTGGCCGATGTACAACGGGGATTATTCGGGACGGCGCTTCAGTTCGTTGACCAGGATCAACTCCGGCAACGTGAAGAATTTGAGCCTGTCCTGGCTCTATCGCGTCAATGCGGGGCCAGGGCTGGGCAGCAATGTTTCCTCGACACCGGTTTTGGTGGACGGCGTGCTGTATTTTACGGTGCCCGACCATGTGTGGGCGATCGATGCGCGGACCGGGCGCGAGATCTGGCACCATGCGCACCAATCCAAAGGTGGCATCCATCTGGGCAATCGTGGCGTGGGCGTCTATGGGCAGTGGCTGTATTTTGAAACACCAGACTGCAATCTGGTGGCGCTGAATCTGAAGGACGGCAAGAAGCGGTGGCAAGTTTCGATTTGTGATCCAGACCAGATGTACTTTGGCAGCATTGCGCCGCTGGTGATCGGGACCCACGTGATTACGGGAGTGAGCGGCGACGACCTCGATATTCCGGGCTACATCGAGTCTCATGATCCGGAGACGGGGGCGCGGCAGTGGCGGTTTTACACACATCCAGCACCAGGATCTGAGGAGGCCAAAAGCTGGCCCAGCACCGAAGCAATGGTGCATGGCGGCGGGATGACCTGGGGATCCAGCACGTATGATCCGGAACTGAATCTGCTCTATTTTGGGACCGGAAATCCACAACCGGTGATCGCCGGCAAGGCACGTGCCGGAGACAATCTGTATACGGAATCGATCATCGCGGTGAACCCGGATATGGGGAAGATGGCCTGGTATTACCAGGTGTCGCCGCATGACACGCATGACTGGGACGCGAATGAAGTGCCGGTATTGTTTGATGGTGTGATTGACGGCAAGCCGAGGAAGCTTGTAGCGCAGGCAGCGCGAAACGGATATTTCTTTGTGCTCGACCGTACCAATGGTAAGCATGTGGTAACCAGCAAATTCACCAAAGCGAATTGGGCCAAGGGGCTGAATGCGAAGGGGCAACCTGTGCCTGACCCGGCGAAAGATCCGGCCAAGGATGGCGTACTGGTGGCCCCGAATCAGGCAGGGGCGGCGAACTGGCCACCTGCGAGCTTTAGTCCGCAGACTGGGCTCTTCTATGTAAATGCCACCGATGCCTACAGCGTTTATTACATCTACGACGATGATGAAAAACCGGAAGGCTGGGGTGGTAATGACCGTGGCGGCTGGTCCAAGAGCACGCTAAAGGCCCTCGATTACAAGACGGGCAAGGCGAAGTGGGAGCATCCGTGGGAAGGCACTGGCGGGCCGCGATCTGGCGTGTTGTCAACGGCAGGGAATCTTGTGTTTGCTGGAGACCCGTCGAACAATCTTGTGGCGCTGGATGCTGCTACGGGCAAGCCACTTTTGCATACCAACTTGGGAGCAAGGATGTCGAACGGGCCCATGACTTATGAGCTCGACGGAAGCCAGTATCTGGTTGTGGCAGCGGGCGATATGGTGTTCGGTTTTGTGATGAATGAAAAGTAGCGGGCCCAGAACAAAACTCAGCCAAAATACGTCTAATCAAGCGAGGTCCACTCGCTATGATCCTGACTTTCAATCTCCTGCTCATCGCCGGCAACATCCCTAAGCCCGCACCAGT
>JBKJUN010000200.1:0-1787 GCA_046590555.1 Bryobacter sp.
ATTCAGGCCCACGTCTTCAAAGCTCCGCCCGCCCTGATTGATGAAGAGTGCATTTGGTGCCATGTCGCTGGCGACAAAAAGATCAGGCCATCCGTCGTTGTTGACGTCAGTCGCTACGGCACCAAACGCCTTGCCCTCATAAGCGGCAATTCCCGTTTGCTGACTGACATCGGCAAAGCGTCCTTGCCCAAGATTGTGGAAGAGGCGGCTGCGGGTTGAATTGAACATCTTCGGAACACAATAGGCACTCACCGCCAGCTTTGTATCCCAGCAGTGTTTGACGAGGTCTTTTCGATACTCGACATAGGTTGCGATGAAGAGGTCGAGTTTACCGTCGCGATCATAGTCAAACCAGACTGCCGATGTATGCCAGCCAGTGCCTTTGAGACCAGCCTCTTCGGTCACATCGGTGAAAGTGCCATTCCCGTTGTTGCGATAAAGAATGTCCCGGCCATACTGCGTGACCAGCAGATCGAAATCTCCATCGCCATCGTAGTCGGCAGCGGCAGCACCCATTCCGAAGCCCCCGCCGCTGACGCCTGCCAGCTTCGTAACATCGGTAAAGGTTCCATCCTTGTTGTTGCGGTAAAGCGCGTTCTCCAGTGGCTTCGGCGGAACATAGAAATCCGCAGAGCCACTGTTGACGAAGTAGAGGTCCATCCATCCGTCACCGTTGTAGTCGAAGATCGCGACACCGGCACCGACGGTCTCAGGCAGGTGCCGGTCTGTAGACCTGGCGTTTTCATGCTTCCATTTCAGCCCACTTCGTGAGGGCGGGATTTCGACGAATTGAACGGCGAGCATGGTAATTCTCGCGAGGACCTTGACGACGTGATCACATGAGAATACCATTTGGCAAGTGTAAACGATTTTTGTAATGAGACAGAGTCTAGAGCCAGAAACAGAACGTGCAATACAAGTGAGATTTCTCGATGCTAGTGCCCTTGATGAATTTGAGGTGGACTCGCTACAGCGCCATTCGATTGTTTGTGTGTGCAATGGGCCAGCAATTTTGGAATTGGCCGACCAGAACCTAAAGCTGGAAGCTGGAAGTCTACTTTTGATTGGAAGGCGTATTCCAGGCTGGCAAGTGCAATGCGGCCAGGTCGCAGTTCTCACCTTCTGTCGCGATCTGGTAGTTGACGGCACATCCACTGCCGAGAGTATCGAATACCTGCGTGCATTTGAAACACAGAACGATTCGACACCTCAACTTGTCGTAGCGGCATCGGTAGTGGTTGAAGAGATTGTTGATCTGATGCGCCGGATTCTCAAGGAATCAGAATCATCTCGTGCTCACTCAGCGCTGGTGATCAAAACCTACCTGAAGATGATACTGGTTTTGATTCGTCAGCAAACGAGGGAGGTGGAGTCTGTGTCAACCCCGCGCCCTCGCGAATTCGCGCGGCTGCAGCCGCTGCTGGAATATCTGGCCCAGCACTATATGGAAACGATCGCGGTGGATCAGGCGGCGCAGCTTCTCAACATGAGCAATTCTCATTTCATGCGCTATTTCAGACATGCGACTGGGAGCGCCTTCATACCCTACCTCAATCGCCTTCGAATCTCGAAGGCACAGCAATTGCTGGGTCAGCGGAGTCTTTCAATCACCGAAGTGTGCGAGTCGGTTGGCTTCAGTGATCACAGTTACTTCAGTTCCGTATTCCGCCGCGTCAGCGGGATGTGGCCGAGAGAGTATCGTAAAGCACTGCTCTGAAGATTTGACTAGCGCATCAGTTCGGAAAGGATGAAGCGCCAGACGTTGAGCTCTGGGGGGGAAAGGGGAT
>JBKJUN010000226.1:0-5100 GCA_046590555.1 Bryobacter sp.
GGTGCCAAGCCCGGCCCCGTAGTCGCCTGGCGAGCCGACATGGACGCTCTCCCGATCGACGAGTCCAACTTCGCCGCCCCCTACAAATCAACCGTAAAAGGCGTCAAACACGCTTGCGGTCATGACGCCCACACCACCATCGGGCTAGGCATAGCAGAAACGCTCAATCAGCTCAAAAGTGAAATCCCCGGCACCATCAAATTCATCTTCCAACCCGCCGAAGAAGGCGTTGCTGGCGTAATCGATTATGGCGCACGCCTCATGATCAAGGAAGGTGCTCTCGAGAACCCCAGACCCAACGCCATCTTCGCCTTCCATGTAGCAGCCAACGTTCCCGTCGGCAAGATCGCCTATACCGACAACTCTGCCAGTTCTGCCACCACCGGCATCAACATCACCTTCAAGGGCCGCCGAGCCCACGGTGCCTACCCTTACCAAGGCATCGATGCGGTAGCCGTGGCTAGTCAATGCATCCTCGCGCTCCAAACCATTCATTCCCGGCGCATCGACACTGTCAATCCCAGCGTCCTCACACTCGGTACCATTCACGGAGGCGACCGCCGCAACGTCATTGCCGAAACGGTCTCCCTCACTGGCACGCTTCGTACATTCTCCGAAGCGATCACTGACCAATACGAAACGCTGATCAAACAAACTCTCAATGGCTGCACCTCAGCAATGAATGCAAGCTACGAGCTAGGCTTCAAGCGCGGCAATCTGCCCATGCTCAACAGCCCCGCGCTCAACAAGGCCGCCGCTACAGTCATCGATAAGAACCTCGGTACAAACTCAGCGCTGGCCCAGCCCCCAGGCCTCTTCGGTGAAGACTTCTCCGCCTACCAGCGAGTCATCCCAGGCACCATGCTATTCCTCGGCATTGCCAACCCCTCCAAGAGAATCACGGCTGGTCTCCACACCGCTGAATTCGACATCGACGAAGACGCTCTCTCCATCGGCGTACATACCGGCTCCAAGATCCTCATCGACTACCTCACCAGGAACGCAAAGTGAAAACACTCATCCTCTTCGCCGCCACACTCCAGGCACAAGACATCAACCAGCTCGTCGACTCGATGACACCCAAACTCATCGAGACCCGACGCGACTTCCACATTCACCCGGAGCTCTCGAACAAAGAGGCCCGCACAGGACAAGTGATCGCCGCCCGCCTCAAAGAGCTCGGATTTGATGAGATCAAAACCAACGTCGCCGGCCACGGTGTCATCGGCATCATCAAGGGCGGCAAGCCGGGCCCTGTCGTCGCCTGGCGCACCGACATGGACGCCCTCCCCATCGATGAATCTGAATCCAAACTGCCCTACAAGTCAGTCAACAAAGGCGTCAAGCACGCCTGTGGTCACGACGCCCACATGACTGTTGCACTGGGCGTTGCCGAGCTCTTCAGCAAGATCAAGAAAGACCTCCCCGGCACCGTCAAGTTCATCTTCCAGCCCGCAGAAGAAGGCGTCTCCGATGCCGAATACTTCGGCGCAGCCCTCATGATCCGCGAAGGCGCTCTGCAGAATCCCAGGCCCCAGGCTATCTTCGCCTTCCACGTCTCGCCCATGGTCGATGCAGGCAAGATCGGCTTCGCCCGCGGCCCACTGCTCGCTAGTGCAGACTCAGTCGACATCACCATCAAGGGCAAGAAAGCCCACGGCGCAACTCCGCACGACGGTACCGACGCTCTGGTCTCTGCTGCCCAATGCGTCAACATGCTCCAGACCATCCACTCCCGCCGCATCTCCACCATGCAACCCAGTGTCCTCACCATCGGCACCATCAACGGCGGAGACCGCAGCAACGTCATCGCCGACACCGTCAAGATGGAAGGTACTCTCAGAACCTTCAACGAACAAACCCGCGAAGAGTACCGCACCTACGTCAAGCAAACCCTCGCCGGCTGCACGGCCATCAATGGTGGCGACTACAAAGTGGATTGGGTCCAGCCGAGCTACCCAGTCACGGTGAACCCGGCTGATGTCGTAAACGCTGCCCTGCCCTCAATCGAGCGCATCGTCGGCAAAGCCGGAGTTGTCGAAACAGCCCCCCAGATGGGCGGCGAAGATTTCAGCCTCTTCCAAAAAGAAATCCCCGGAGCCATGTTCTGGCTGGGGATTCGAAACGAAGCAAAAGGGATAACGGGCGGCCTTCACACCACAGACTTCGACATTGACGAAGCCGCATTACCGGTGGGTGTAAAAACCGCCGCCGCAATCCTGATGGATTACCTTACTTCTTCGCGGCCTGCTTTGCGATAACAAGATCCTTGATCGCCGTGTAGGTGGCTTCCGGAACGATCTTCTTCGAAACCAGTTCATCCTTGCCCTTGTAAGGACGGCCCTTGATGATGGCTTCGGCATACTTCGGCCCAATGCCCTTCAGGGCTTCAAGGTCGCCCTTCGTGGCGGAATTCAAATCCACCAGGGCAGCAGCCTTCTTCTCCATCTTGTCTGCCTTCGGAGCCATCTTGTCCATCTTCTTGGCATCTTGGGCAAAAACCATCGCCGCGCCGAAGGCCGCGAGGATAAGAATACGATTGAAAATACGCATGCTGAAATTGTATGCGATTGGGAGGGATTTGGAAGGGCAAGACTGGAGCGGGAGACGAGAATCGAACTCGCGACCAACAGCTTGGAAGGCTGAGACTCTACCACTGAGTTACTCCCGCCCTTCCAAGATCCATCATAACGCATTGACATTCATACCCAAAATCCCCCATCCTGAAACTCACCATGACGAAGCCACTTTCCGTGTTTCGCATGCTCGCCCTTGTCGCCGCGCTATGCATCCTTAGTCTCTACTCTCAAGTCCCGCAGCCCAACGGCGCGGGTGTCGAACCCGGTGTCCTCCCTGCCAAATGGATTTCCGGTGGCCCCAAGTGTATGGAAGAGCCCGAGTGGCAAATCCACGAATACAACGCCGACCTCTACATCCTCCGCGAATCCGGCTGCACTCACTACGAAAAGCCGTTCCTCTACGTCATTTTCGGCAACGACAAAGTCACCCTTATTGACACCGGCGCAGGCCAGAACGACATTGCCCGCGTCTACGATCTGATAGTTGAGAAATGGCTCAAGCGCAAAGGCCGTACATCCATCCAGAAGATGGTCATTCACACCCACGGTCATGGCGACCATATCGCCGGTGACCCTCAATTCAAAGATCGCAAAGACATCGAGTTCGTACCCTTCGACATCCCCTCAATCCAAAAGGCCTTTCAGATCGCCACTTGGCCCACCAGCATCGGCAAGCTCGACCTCGGCGGCCGCACCCTCGACGTCGTACCCATCCCCGGCCATCACAATACCGACGTTGCCTTCTACGACAAGCGCACCGGTCTGCTGCTGATCGGCGACACGCTCTACCCGGGCCGCCTCTACGTCACCTATTGGGACCAGTTTGAAAAGTCGATCCAGCGCATCGTCGATTTCACCGACGGCAAGGTCATCACCCACATCGTCGGCTGCCACATCGAGCAGACCAGCACGCCCTATCTCGAATACCCCATCGGCAGCTTTTATCAGCCGAGCGAACACACCTTCGAGATGTCCCGGGGCCACCTCCTCGAACTCCACGCCGCCCTCATCGGCCTCAAAGGCAAGCCCACCCGCCTCGCCTTTCGCGATTTCACCATCTGGCCCCTTGGCCCTGAAGTTCGCACAGAAATGACCAACACGCGCAAGGCCACCGAAGACCGCCTCCGCCCGAAAATGTGGAATCAGACCCCATAAATTTTTTCGATTGGCTTTACATAGCCATTTGCGTTTAACTCGTTAGATCGCTACACGTGTAGCTCCCTCCGCGCCAAGCCCTGCGCACAATCAGCCCAGCTCAGCAAAATCAACCATCCAAGCAGGATGGACCAACATTTACTCCAATTAAGGGGATCAAGGTCCATGTCACTCTCAAACGTCCCACGCTCGTGGGTCTTAAGTAGTCTCTTGCTCATTTCCACGGCTTCGCTTTTCAGCCAGGCCACAACCAGCCTTTCCGGTCGCGTATCGGATCCCACAGGTGCAACCGTTCCCGAAGCAGTGATTACCCTCACGCTCGACTCCCAAGGTCTCACCCGCAAAACCGTAGGCGACGCCTCGGGCTTCTACCAATTCCTGCAAATCCCACCCGGCAACTACACCGTCAAAGCAGAGAAAAACGGCTTCGCCACACTCCTCCAAAAGAACGTCCTCCTCCAAGTAAATCTGCCTGCCACAGTGGAGCTCAAACTCGAAGTCGGCAACGTCTCCCAGACCATCGCCATTGAAGCCGAAGCCCCACCGATCAACACCCAGGATGCCACCATCGGCAATGCCTTCAATCAGACACAAGTCCGCCAGCTTCCCCTACTCACTCGCAACGTCGTCGAACTCCTCAGCCTCCAGGCCGGCGTAACGGCAACCGGTGAAGTCCTCGGCGCACGCAGAGATCAAAACAATGTCACCCTCGACGGTGCTGACGTAAACGACAATCAATCGGCCGGTGCCTTCACGGCCGTCCTCCCCGTACCCCTCGACTCCGTCCAGGAATTCCGCGTCACCGTCGGTGGCCAGGGTGCCAACATGGGCCGCTCCTCAGGCGGCCAAGTCTCACTCGTTACAAAGTCTGGCTCCAATCAGTATCATGGCTCTCTCTATGAGTTCCACCGCAACACTGCTACCTCCGCCAACAACTGGTTCTCCAACCGCGCCGGCATCAAGCGCGAAACTCTCATCCGCAACCAGTTCGGGGGCTCCATCGGCGGCCCGATCAAGAAAGATCGCGTTTTCTTCTTCTTTAACTACGAAAACCGTCGCGACGCCAGCGGTGCAGCTCAAACGCGCACCGTACCCAGCGAAGCCCTCAAGCAAGGCATCATCACCTTCCAGACCTCCGACGGCGCCACTCGCCGCCTCTCCGCTCAGGAAATGGCTACCGTCATCGATCCCCAGCGCCGTGGCTTCTCGCCCTTTATTAAAGACCTCCTCGCCAAGTACCCTGTAGGCAACGACGACTCACTCGGCTCCGACAGTGGCCTCAACTTTTCCGGCCTCCGCTTCAATGCCCCCTACAAGCTCAACAACAAAGCCTACGTAGGCCGCCTCGACTTCCGCATCGACAAAG
>JBKJUN010000332.1:0-12094 GCA_046590555.1 Bryobacter sp.
GGACAACGGCTTCTGCTCCGGCGACCCAGATGAGTCTGCGATTGGCAAAGAGCGACATGGAGGCGGCATCGTCGAGGACCTGGGCAACGCTGACTTCGGTGAGATCCCAACGGCTCCAGCCGCTTTCGCGATCTTCGGGCGTGGGCAGGACGGTTGCGATGAGGGCATCTTTGCAGAGGGTGCGCATGTAGGCGTCCGGGCCAACGAAGAGGCAGACGGCAGGGGGCTTTTGTTTTTGCAGGCCAGTGACAAACTGCTCGGCGGTCATGGTTAAAAATTCTCGAGAATGGCAGTGACTACAGAGGCGGCGACGTCTCGGCTTAGGCGTTCAAAGGCGCTGGTGGATTCGTCGAAGTAAGCCTGAGGGTCGGTTGAGATTTCGTAGCGCTGGCGGAAGTCGAGAGTCGGGTTGTTGTAGAGAACTTTTTTGGTGATTGCCTGGGTGAGGGTTACAGCAAGTATGGCTTGAACCTGGACGCCGGCGGCGCGACCGCTGGTTGGGTCAAAAACTGTCGGGAAGGCAAGGACCATACTGATTGAGCCTTGCAGAACGGCATCGGCACCGGTGGCATCGGGGAGGATCTGGTATTTGGTGCGGGCGAGAAATTCGCGGGTGATCGCGACAGGGAGCCTCTCGGTGAGCCTGTAGCGGGTGGTGGGGTTGTTGAAGGGCGGAATTCCAATGCTGCGAATGTCCTTCGGCATCAGGTCTGCCTTGCCGGCGACGTGATAACCGCAGGAAGTGGCTCCGAGGGCGGCGCTGCTCAAGATGAAGGCACGGCGTTTCAAACTTTGATCCTCTCCATAGCCACCAGAATCGCATTTTGTGAGGTGATGCGGTGGTTGTCGGCAGCAAGCCAGAACCAGGCGCTGCGAGGGTGGTTGCGGTCGGCTTCGATGGCTCCGACGGCTACACCCTCCTGATTTGCTACCTGGACGTTATTGGGTGGTTCGAGGTCTTCACCGCGGATGTCGATACCTGCTTTGGCGAGGACGCCCGAGATACGCTTGAGTTCTGGAGCAGATTCGAATTCGACCCAAATGGAGGCGCTCATGCCGTGAAAGACTGGGGCCTGTGTAAGACGCAGAGAAGGCAGAGGGACTCCTCCACCAAGGAGACTGGCGAGGTTGCGTTCGATGCGGAGTTCGATCTTTTCGAGCTTGTGAGCGGATTCTTCGCCGAGTCTGGCGAGCATGGCAAAGGCGGCCTGGGTGTCAAAGAGCTTCTTCTGCAGAGTCTGGAAGCTGAGGAGGGCGACCGTTTGTTGCTGGAGCTCTGTGATGCCGGGGGTACCGAATTCGCTGGCGGGCTGGTAGAGATTCGCAACGCTGCGGGCGATGGGGGCAACTGAATTTAGGGTTTGTAGGAAGAGGGCCAGCATGGTTGCGGCCGGGTGGGCGATGACTTCCACTGCAGCGGATGGTCTTATGATGGGGGCCTCGCTGAGAGGAGAGCGAAGGCGGGCAGTTGGATCGATCTCAAGGACGCCAGTGAGGTCGATCAAGTCGCGGGTGCGCATCTTACGGACTTTAGCGGTGGATTCGAGGTCTCCAGCGAGCATCACAATGGCTGCGGCTTCGACTACTTTTCGATCGAGCGGCGACATGAGGGCGAGGTCGTCTTCATCTCGAACCAGGGTTTTGCCTTCGTCGTCGGTGGTGTCCATCGGCTGGACGTCAAAGTCTTTTGCGTGCTCGCGGATTTCGCGGCCGAGCAGTGTTTGGCCGCCGACGAGGGCGAGCTTTGGTTTAGCCAAGCGAGGGGTTCTCCGTTGCAGTTGGAATGGGTGCGGACTTTCGGCGGAGCAGGCCACCGATGCGGACCAGGATGCCGCTGGCAGTGTATGTGAAACACATCACAAAGAGGACGGGCTGAGAATAGTTCCAGACCATAAAGATTACGCTGCCGACAAAGATGATGCTGAGAGGGGAGCGGGGCTGGAGGAGATTGAGATCTTTGAAACTGCGGTAGCGCCAGGTGCTGAGCATGAGGAAGCTCATGAGCGCGAGCAAGGCGAGCCAAAGAAGCGAAACGATCCAGTTCTCGATCGGTACACTGTTGGCGAAGTAAACGATGCTGGCGATGAAGGCTGCGGCTGCCGGTATGGGTAAGCCAACAAAATACTTGCGGTCTGGACGGCCGGGATTTTTGGGGACAGGGTTGGTGACAACGTTGAAACGGGCCAGGCGGGCTGCTCCACAGAGGAGGTAAACGAAGGAGAGGAAGTAACCGCCCTGGAGGATTTGCTCGCGGAAGGCGGGTTCGATGTTGTGGCTGACGAAGTAGAAGCCCCAACAGAAGGCGAGTACAGCGGGGGCGATGCCGAAGGTGATCACGTCGGCGAGGGAATCGAGTTCGCGGCCAAAGTCACTGACGGTGTTGGTCATGCGGGCGATGCGGCCATCGAGACCATCGCAAGCAACGGCGACACCGATGAGCTGGGAGGCGAGAGCGTATTCGGGTATCGAGACCGCCCCTTGCTGGACAGCCTTGAGGGTGCCCTCAATCGTTTTGGTAATGGCGAGAAAGCCAAAGAAAACGTTGGCGGACGTGAAGAGGGTCGGCAGGGCATAGGCAGCTCGCCTGGGCCTGCGTTCAGGGCTCTTGGGGTCGATGAGGCGTTCTGAGAGGCGCAGTTTCATGCTCCTTTATTTCGCACGCTTGGCGATGACGCTTGAACCGGCCGAGACGCGGTCGCCAAGGGTTACGCTCAGCTTCCAGTCGGCATTGAAAAGTACGTCGACTCGTGAGCCAAATTTGATCAGGCCCACGCGTTCGCCACGTTCTACTGTATCGCCAGTGTCTTTGTACCAGACGATGCGGCGGGCGATGAGGCCGGCGATCTGGCTGAATTCGATGGTGGTGCCTTCACCTTCGACGACAAAGGTGTTCTGTTCGTTTTCGGTACCGGCAGCGTCATTGCTGGCCACGAGGAACTTGCCGGGCTTGTAGGTGCGGCGGGTGATCTTGCCGGCAATGGGTGTGCGATTGACGTGCACATCGAAGACGTTCAGGAAGATGCCAAGGCGGGTGCGGCCGTCCGGGTCTTTGGTGATCGAGACTACTTTGCCGTCAGCGGGAGAGACGGCGACGGGGCCCTCAGCGATCACCCGGTTAGGATCGCGGAAGAACCATAAGCAGAAGACAGCAAGAATGTAGAAAGGGATGCCGAGCCAGGCAGATTTTGTCAGGTAGCCAGTGAGCGCACCGACAACGGTGAGCGCCAGGGCGTACCAAATACCAGTAATAACCATGAACCTCTATTATCTATGTCCAGCGCTGAACTTTGGGCTTGGCAGCGATGGAATAAGAAAGTTCGAGGCCGATTCGGTACTTTAGGTCCTTTTGGCGGCAGTAGCGGACGCTGGCTGAGCCGTCGATTTCCCAGGCGGGGACTTTGAGCTGGACAGACTGGCGGAGTGGAAGCTTGCGCGACATCTCGATCATCGCGCCGTTGTCGGCGAGGTTGGTGAGCACGACCTTGTCAATCATGCTGTCGCCGGATTTGGTCTGCCAGGAGATGCTGCCGGGGTCGTTGACTTCAATGCGCTGGGAACGGCGTTTCTCTGTTGCCATGGGTCCGCCTGGATAAGGTTTCGTTAATGTGCTTCCGGCTTGACTATCGTTTCATTCTTCAATAGTGTTGAACAAAATTATGACATCAATCATTCGGGGCTTAATGTGCGGTGCCATGTTGTCCGCACTTGTTTTTGCACAAGACACGCGAGGCAAGTTGCAGGGTTCCGTAACGGATGCTTCGGGTGCAGTGGTCGCCGGGGCCGGTGTGACGTTGGTTAATGACGAGACCAATGTTCAGGCTCAGGCGAAATCTTCTCCTACCGGGCAATACCTTTTTGATTTTGTGACTCCTGGCAAGTACACCGTGAAGGTGGAGCTAACGGGCTTCAAGGCTTTTGTTCAGAAAAACATTCTGGTGCAGGCACGCGGTGATGTGACGGTTAATGCGAGTCTTTCGATTGGCAACACCAATGAACAGATCACGGTTGAGTCTGCTCCGGTGAGTGTTGAGTTCAATACTTCGAGCATGGGGTTGACGGTGAGCACGAGGATGGCGAACAGCCTGCCGATCATTCACCGCAATCCATTTCTGCTGGTGAGTCTGAATCCGGCTACGGTGATCCGGTCTACCACCGAACAAAGCCCGTTTCATCATTGGGCGGCCTCGCAATTTGACGTGGGTGGAAATACGAGCACAAAGAACGACATCATTCTCGATGGGTCGCCATCGATGACGGCTCAGAAATCGAGCTACACACCGCCGATGGATGCGGTGCAGGAAGTGAATGTACAACAGAACGCCGTGGACGCCGAGTTTGGGCACTCGGCTGGTGGAGTGCTGAGTGTGCAGATGAAGTCTGGCACCAATGCCTTTCACGGCACCGCCTATTTCTTGGGCCGAAACCCGAAGCTGAATGCGCTGGCAGACCGCACGACATTTGCTCCTAACCTGACGCGGCAGAATACCTGGGGCGCTACTCTGGGCAGCCCGATCAAGAAGAACAAGATATTCAACTTTGCGAGCTATGAAGGCTGGCGTACGCAGGAGCCGCGTTCAGCTTTTAATACATTGCCGACTGATCTTGAGCGCATCGGCGACTTTTCTCGCTCACTCAACACGGCTGGAGCCTTGCGTACGATCTACGATCCTTATACGACCACGGTAGCCGGCAATGTTGTGACGCGCACACCGTTTGCAGGAAACGTGATTCCGGCAAGCCGGATCGACCCGACGGCCAAGATTCTGATGGCCGATATCTGGAAGCCGAATGGCGCTGGTACGGGCCCGACGGGAGTGAACAACTTTATTTCCGGATTTGCGAATCGCTTCAAGTACTGGAATTTTTCGGATCGCGTGGATTGGAATATCAACGATCGCCTGAAAGTGTTTGCGCGCTACAACCGTTTCAAGACCTTCACCGAACAGGATGACTATACGGGATCTAAGGCACAGCCGGTGGACGGGTCCAAGCGCCATTCGACCTCAGTATCGGGAGATGCCGTTTACACTTTGAATCCTACGACACTTTTCAATATTCGCGGTGGCTACAACAGCATCGTTGACAGCTTTGGCGTGCCAGCTGCGACGCTGAAAGCTGAAGACCTGAAGCGGTTCTGGGGCAATAATACCTGGTATCAACCCTATCTTGCCGATCTGCCAGACATTTACTACCCGGGCGTAGGAGTGGCTGGGCCGAGCAACACTTCACTAGGCCGCGGCGGCTACTGGTTTCAGGAGCCGACCTCCTGGAACATTGAAGCCAAGATGAGCAAGAACGTTGGCAAACACTATCTGAAGGTGGGCGGTGACTTCCGTCGCGAACTGGTGGTCGCTTCGCGGCCAAGACCGATGAACTTCAACTTTGGACGAGCTACGACGGCAAATACGTTCAACGCCCCTAATCTGAACCTCAGCGGCGATGCGTGGGCTTCGATGCTGATTGGAGCGCTGGAAGGGAATTCGACAATTGGCTCGATTCCGGTCCAGCGGCCGCAGGTGAACTACAACGGCTTCTTTGTGCAGGATGATTTCAAGATCACCTCAAAGCTGACTTTGAATCTGGGCTTGCGCTACGAGTACTTTACCGGACTGCAAGACCCGATGCTGCGCTTGAGCCGCTTCCTCGATCTGAAGAATCCGATCCCGGAGTTTCAGGGGGCAAATGCGCCTGTGATCCCGGCAGCTGCAGCTGCATTGCGGCAGGCAGCACCGATTTACAACGGTGCCTGGGTATTTACCGACAAAGAGAATCCGAATAGCTGGAATGCACCGAAAACTCTGCTGATGCCTCGTCTTGGGTTGGCCTATGCGCTTAACTCCAAGACGGCAATTCGTATTGGTTGGGCGCGGTACATTGTACCGGCTCCTTTGACCGATGGCTTAAACATTCTTGGGAGTGTCCCGTACACAGGATTTGATGCGAACTCAAGCACGATCGGTCTGATTCAAGGAGTGCCCCAGCAGCGGTTGAGCGATCCATTCCCCGGTGGACTTGTGCCAGTGCGTGGCAAGGAATTTGGCCGGTATACCGCCTTGGGCGATTCTGCGACATGGTATCAGCAAAACTTCAAACCTGGCGTCAATGACCGCATCAATGTGAGTGTGCAGCGGCAGTTGCCTGGCAAGATTCTGGCCGACATCACGTTCTTCATGAACATCGGACGGAGCGCACCTTACAGCTACGATGTGAATCAGGTGGACCCGCGTATTGGCTTTGCCGTTGGCAATGCGATCAATGCCGGCGTTGCGAATCCTTTCTTCAACCTGTTGCCGCAGGCAAAGATGCCGGGGCAGTTGCGCACGCAGCAGAATGTTACGGTGGGGCAGCTTCTGCGACCCTATCCGCAGTATGGATCTTTGAACGAGACCCTGCGCGGTGGCTTTGGCAATCGCTATAAGTCGCTCCAGATGCAGTTCCAGAGGCCCTTCACCAATGGCTTCAACTTCACGATTGGCTACAACTACAATCGCGAGCAGAATCAGGAATTCTACGACGGTGTCGACAACTTCACAAATACTCCGACCTGGCAGCCGGCGACGAATGCCCGGCAGCGTATCACCGGCGCAGCGATCTACGAATTGCCGATTGGCCGTGGCCGCAAGTATGGGGCGAACATGAATGGCTTCCTTGATGGCATCGTGGGTGGCTGGTCTGTCAGCAGTCTGGTGACGGCCAATACGGGCATCTTCATGAGGCTTGGTTCAGTGCTTGTAGATGGGGACCCGACCTTGTCGAATCCGACCCGTGACCGCTGGTTTGATACGAGCAAGGTAAAGATCCTGCCGGCATTTACGCGTCGAACGAACCCGATTCAGCATCCGGGTTTGGTTGGACCCGCTTATTTCAACCTGGACGCGACAGTAGCCAAGCAGTTTGACATCATCAAGGAGAGGCTGCGCTTTGAGCTTCGTGCTGAGAGCTACAACACCAGCAATCACTTTACCGGTACAACCGCACCTGTTCTTGATGTCAACTCACCCAACTTCGGCAAGATCGTCCAGCAGCGGCCTGGCGTGTTCGGGCGGCAGATCCAGTTCAGCGGACGGTTTGTTTTCTAAAGCTGCCTTGCTGCTGATTGCCTCAACGCTTGGGGCGCAATATGCAGGAATAGAGGCCTGCCGCGGCTGTCATCCCGGCCAGGCCTCAACTCATTCAGCGAGCGGTCATGCCCATGCGCTGGCCAAGGGGGCACCTAAGGCGGACTGGGCTTTTGGTTCCGGCGCGCATGCGATTACGTGGGTGAACCGTTTGGATGAATCGCATTATCTTGAGCTGGGACAGAGCTGGTTTCGACAGACGGGGAAGCTGGGGCGCACGCCCGGACATCGCGATGATGCAGGTGTGAAGTACCGGCTCTTTGACCCGGAGGCGCAGATCTTGCGCTGCTTTAGCTGCCATTCAACCGGGGTGCCGAAGGTGACGGCTGGTGGGACGATTGTGCCGGCTGAGCCAGGGGTGAATTGCGAGGTTTGTCATGGGCCGGGGAAGGCCCATGTCGATTCAGGCGGCGGCAAGTACAAGATCGATAATCCGGCGCGCTATAGGGCGTCTGCTATCAATGACCAGTGTGGGGCTTGCCACCGGCAACCCGATGCCACTGGCGGCGCACCGAATTGGGGAGACCCCTGGAATGCGCGGCACCAGCCGATTTATCTGGCCGAGAGCCGGTGTTTTCAACAAAGCAAAGAGAAGCTGTCCTGCCTGAGCTGTCATGACCCTCATGCGAAGCTTTCGCGCGAGAAGCCGAACTATGATGCGGTGTGCCAGGGTTGTCACTCGAGTGTGAAACACAAGGTGGTGGCGGCGAAGGCGAACTGCACCAGTTGCCATATGCCGCAGGTGAAGCCGTCACCGGATCTGAGTTTCTCGAATCACTGGATTGGCGTGTACGGGGCTGGGCAGACGCTACGGCCGCGGCGCTGAGGCGAGGGCTGCTTTGGCTTCAAGGGTCCAGGGATGGTCTGGGCCGAGGCGAGTATTGAATACTTCGTAGGCGAGTGAAAAGAAGCGGTGGGCCTCGGTGGTCTTGCCGCGTGCGATCAGGATGTCAGCGAGGTTGCTGGCGCTAAGGGCGGTGCGGGTGTGGCGGGGGCCGAGAGTTGTATCAAGGATGCGCCAGGCGCGGCGCTGGTGCACTTCTGCTTCAGCGCCAACGCCCGTATCGAGCAGGGCGCTGGCGAGGTTGTTGAGTGTGACAGCAGTTTCGGGGTTCTTGCCTTGCGGGTCGAGTGAGAGTGCGCGCCGGAAGCGGGTAATCGCTTGGGCGGCTTTGCCTTGTTCTCGCTCACAGAGGCCAAGGTCGTTGAGACGGGGGATAGTTTCTTCGAGTGCTAAGGCACGTGCATAGAGCGGGCAGTTGCCTGTCAGGTCGGCCAGTACAGTGAGGGCGCGGGCGGCGACTTTGGGGTCTTTTGATTCGGCCAGAAGAGTGAAGGCGGCTTCGGCATCGGATGCGTTCTTACTCGCCAGCAGGGCTTGGCCGTGGGCTTCTCGTGCGATGTCGGTGTCGAGGATTTTTGCGGCTTTCGCGAGGGGTGCTACGGCGGCTTGCGGGTTGCCTTGCCGAAGGAGAAATTGGCCCAGGTCGAAGGCGGCTTTGGCGGCGGCCGGGGAGTCTGGGCCGAATTGCGATTCTACGCGGGCTAGCTCTGCCTGGTAGAGCGGACCGAGGGCGGCGGTTTGCGGTTGCCAGAGCAGGACGAAGAGAAGGCTAGATACCATCGCGGATCTTTCCGTTAAGGGCTTCGAGGAATGCGACCAGCGCTTCTTCTTCTTCCTGGTTCAGGTTGAGAGTGCGCATTTCTGGATCGCGGCTGTGTTTGCTCTCGTTGTAGAAATGAATCACGTCAACGAGCGTGTCGAGGCTGCCATCGTGCATGTAGGGCGGAGTGCGGGCGACATCGCGCAGGCTGGGGGTCTTGAAGGCACCCTTGTCTGTTGGGGAGTGTGTAAAGGCGAAGCGGCCGGGGTCTGTGCCAACGCCGGTGGCGTGAAAGTCTTCGTCGCTTAAGTTGGGGCCGAGATGGCAGGAGGAGCAGCCAGCTTTGCCGCGAAATAGGGCGAGGCCTTTTTGCTGGCGGGCGTCGAGGGCAGATGTGTCGCCGGCGAGGTAACGGTCGTAGGGTGAGTCGCCTGAGAGGATGCTGCGGACGTAGGATGCCAGCGCCGTTTGCAATTGCCTCACGGTGAGGCCTACGCGCCTTGCGGCTATGCCTGGATCCAGATCCATCTCGATCGGGTTTGCAATTGGGCCGAGTACTTGTTCTTCCAGTGTTGCAGCGCGGCCATCCCAGAAGAAGGATTTGCCCCAGGCGCGGTTGGCGAGGCGCGGACTGCGGCGGTTGCCGATGAGGCCCTGGATGCCCTTGGCCTTGGGCAGTGCGTCGCTGAAGGCCAAGCGCGGGTCGTGGCAGGTAGAACATGAGATTGTTTGATTGCGGGAGAGCCTGGTGTCCGAGAAGAGGCTCTTGCCGAGAGTGATGGATTCTGGCGTGAGCGGGTTGCCGGCTGGGGCTGGGATGAAGCGATCAAGGCCTAGCGGCACCGTGATGCTTGCGGCCATCCCGATCGAGGCGAGGAAAAGGAATCTCATTTAAGCCCCAGATCGAGCGACCAGATTTGGTCGCTCTGTTGGCCTACGGTGATGGCAATGCGGTCGCCTTTGGGTGAGGCCGAGAAGGCACCTGCCCGGTTGCCGGGGGTTGTGAGTTCTCGCAGACCACTGCCATCGAGTTTGACCACGAATAGTTTGTTGCCGCTTGCGGCTATTAGTTGGGCGCCCCAATAGAGTTCGCTGCATTTGGGGCATTGGAGCTCTTTGTTCCCTGCGGCGGAGAGGATTTGAATTGTGCCTTTGGAATTGCTAACTGCGATGCGCTTGCCGTCTGGTGAGAGAGCGAGCGCTATAAGTGAATCGAGATCGGAAATTCGTTTGGCATCTTGCCAGAGCTGACCGTCTCGCAGGAGATAGAGAGTTTGGTCTGGTGCGAGGGCGGTGGGGTAGCCACGGAAGGGGGCTTCGTGCGAGGCCTGGAGCGTGCGTGTCTGGCCAGACTTGGGGTCGATCAGAAAAACGCCGCCACGGCCTTTGCCGTCGCTGCCGCTGGTGAGGATGCCGTGCTGGGTCCAGGTGATTCGATCGATGTAGGCAAGCTTGGGGTTGAGATCACGCTCAGCTTTGGAGGCGAGGCTGCGAATGAGAATCGTACGAGATTCCTGGCCAAAGTTTTCTGCTCCGCGTCGCGAAAGGTAGGCGATCTCGCTGCCATCGGGAGACCAGGCTGGGGAGCTGTTGCGGCCTGGGAACTTGATTGTGACTCGCTCGGGGTTGCCCTTCGATTCGTTTGGGATGGTGTAGACGTCGGTTGCTCCGTTGCGGAGGCCGAAGAGGAGTTTGCCTTCTTCGGTTAGGCCTAACGGGAGTGCGCGGCCCAGACCTGTAGCAATGCGGTTGGGCTGGCCGCCGCTGCGCGGGCACATCCAGAGGTCGAGTTGCTCAGCATCTCCTCCGAAGTAGTAGATGCTCTGGCCGTCTGGTGAGAAGAGCGGGAACAGATAGGAACCGGGCTCTGGGGTGAGGGTGGTTTCTGCGCTGCCGTCGAGGGCCAGCAGGTAGATCGCGCGCTCGCTTTTGGAGCCGGCGCGGAAGGAATCGTATACCAGATAGCGACCGTCGGAGGAGAGGTCCATGCGTTTTGGGTAGACCCATTGGAGGGAGCGCAGGGTTTCAACTGCGCCTGTCTCACGCGAGATAAGAACGATTTGGCTGGTATTGTCTTTGCGGAAGAGCAGGGTCAGGATTTTCTGATTGTCTGCGGTGAAGGCGCAGGGCTGAATAAATCCTGCTTCCGGGTTCCGGTAGAGGGTGCGCGGATTACCACCGGCGAGTGGGATCAGGCGCAATTCGTAGAAGCCGTGAGAGTTGAACCAGGCGTAGGCAATCTCTGCGTTGTCCCTCGACGGGATTGAGAAGTAGGCGAATTCGGGCGAGCCTGCGGCTTTGTTTGTGAGGAGCCGATCCAGGCCGGACTTCAAGTCTCGCAGGGCGAGGTTGCCGTTTCTGACATGGGTCACGAAACGGCCATCACGAGTGGGTGCGCCAAGGCTCACAACGTCTGTTGCGACGCGCTCTGGTTGTGCAAAAACCAGCAATGAAAGGAGCAGCCACATTGCTGCCCATTCTATCGGCTAAAAGGGGACTTCGTCGCTTGAGATTGCCGGGGCAATTCCCTGATGCAGCAAGCGCAGGATGGCTAGTGCGCCTTCTTTGCCTCTTTCGCCCACTTCACCGACCGGCCCGACGCAGGAAGGGCAGCCGGATTCGCAGGTGCAGGCCGAGATGAGTTCTTCGGCTCCTTCCAGCAGCCGCTTGGTTTGGTTGTACAGCGGCATCGATTGGCCGATACCGCCGGGATAGGTGTCGTAGAGGTAGAGGTTGGGCTCCCAGGCTATGAGGCCTCCGGCGATCTCTTCAGTGAGGGAGGTGCCGATGTCGCGTGGGTCGCACATTACTAGCATCGAGGCAACAGCTCGCAGGGCATTGGCTAGGCCGGCGAGCCCATTGGCGCGCTCGGAGAGTGAGTAATCTGTGAGTTGCGCGAGGAAGTCCGCCGGGCAGTGCAGCCACCACGACGTCGTGTGCATTTCCTGCTCGGGCATTGAAAGGTTGCCGGCTCCGACGTTTTCCAGCGTATAGAACTTTACCTTCTTGAAGCCGACGATCTGACGATTGACGCGTACATCGCCGTGGCAGGCACGGGCGAGCTGGATCGGGCGCTGGTCGAACTCTTCAAGCACCTTCACTTGTGTGTAATCGATGGCGTCGGTGAAGTAGTCGCAATCGACGCGCCGTACGAAGGCCTTGCGTTGTTCGTAGTCGAATTTCTCGACCTGATATTGCTTTGCCTCGTGCAGGTAAATGGCTTTTTCGTGCAACGTGACGAGCGCTACGGGGAATGACACCTCGGCGATGATGTTGTTGTTATTGGTGATGTCGATGACGACGAAGTTATCGCTGGTGACGGCGCGCAGGCTGATGGCGTCGGCTGGGTAGCTGTCGCTGGTCCAGTGCCAG
>JBKJUN010000435.1:0-5901 GCA_046590555.1 Bryobacter sp.
CTACGATCCTGCAATTGAGACTCGACGCCTCTTCTGTTCCGGCCGTCTCGACATCGCCGCGACCCGCTTCGAGCAAGCCACCACCACCCTCCGTGCCGCCATCCTCCGCGACCCCAACTTCGCCTGTGCCCACAACGCCCTCGGCGTGGCTTACCTCCGTCTCGGCAAAGTCAAAGAAGCCCGCGCTTCCTTCGACAAGGCAGCAGAGCTCACTCCCGAATGGGCCCTGCCACCCTTCCAGATCGCCAACATCCTGATCACGGCAGGTAAGCTAAAAGAAGCAATTCCTTATCTCGAAAAAGCGGTCAGCTTCAACCCCAAATCGACAGGTACCCGTTGGAGCCTAACCCGCGCTTACCGCAATTTGAACCGCCCCAAAGAAGCAGTAGCAGCGGCTCAGAAACTAATCCAGCTCGACCCCAACTACGCCCCCGGCTATTTTGAACTGGCCCGAGCCTTTGACATTGCCGGCGACAACGTAAGAGCCGTAATGGCCTACGAAGTCTACCTGCAACTAGCCCCAAACTTCGGCGACAGCGATGCCGTCCGCGCCCGCTCGCAACAGATCCGCTCCACGCTCTCCAAAAAAGACCTGACCACCCTTGAGCAGTAAAGGCTTGGAGCAGCCCACTCGGTCAAAACTCTGTATCGCCCTCGCCAAAGAGCAGAGCAACGCTTGCGATCTCACTGCCACATCGAAAGGCCAAACTCTCCTGGACTTGTATCATGAGAGAACGCAATGCCCTACTGCTTTGGTACATGGGAGCTTGATGCTACCCCGCTTCTCCTCAAGCGGGCCGGAGAAGTTGTTCCCCTGCCACCCAAAGCTCTTGAAATCCTTCTACTCCTGGTTCAAAACGAAGGAAAGGTCATTAGCAAAGAAGAGATCTTCAACAAAGTCTGGCCCGACACTCACGTCGTCGAATCGAGCCTTACCAAGAACATTTCGATTCTTCGCAAGGTCCTCGACGATCCCGATCAACCCTCACTTATCGAAAATCTCCCCAAGCGCGGATATCGCTTTACCCTGAGCCTAAATCCGCACATACCCAATCAACGGTCGAGGATCTTATCTGCACTCTTTCTCTTTGTCCTTATCTTAATAGCAACTTTCTTATATTTCCGTCCTAAATCATCCCCCATCACAGAAGCCGATAGAGAGATCCTCATCGGGCGGCACCATTGGCACCGAATTCAACCGGATGAGATCCAAAAAGCCCTAAAACGCTTTGAGCGCGCCGCTGCTCTCGAACCAAACTCTGCCCTTGCTCAAGCCGGCATTGCCGACGCCAACTTGCTCCTGCTTCACTTGGGTTTCTCTGACCCCGCAAAGTCTCTTAGTGCTGCCCGCATTGCCGCCAACCGCAGCCTTGCCCTCGATCCCAAGCTCTCCATTGCTCATGTCAGCGCAGGTATGGTCGCTGCCACTACTATGGATTGGGCTGGGGCCCATCGCGAACTGGATCTAGCCTTGGAACTCGACCCAAATTCATCTTCCGCCCACCGTGCTTACGGCTTCCTTTTCCGCTTCGAAGGCCGCTTTGTAGAGGCACGCAAGAGTTTCGAGCGGTCCCTGGCCATCGACCCTATCTCCGCTTGGTCCTTGGTTGCCCTGGCTCAAACCGAATACGCCGACCACAAGTTCGAGCGAGCCCTCATGCTCTTCGACGAAGTTCTGGATCGCGAACCGAACTTCAGACTGGCCCTCTACAGTCGCGCTCTCACAAAAGCCTATCTTGGGAAGGAACACGAAGCACTCGCCGATCTCAGCAATTCAAAACTTTCTGAGCACCTTTTGGCCACCGATAAGGCCTGGATCCAAGCCCGCTTCGGCAACCCCAAACTCGCAAGAGAACTTCTCGACAAACGCCTCGCCCGTTGGCGCACAGGCCAGGACCCACCCTCTGCCATAACAATCCTTGCCCTTGCCCTTGGCGATCACGCCCTTGCCCTGGAATCTCTTCAGTCTGTTGCAGCCCGGAAAGGGGGCGGCTTGCTCAACCTCCGCATGGACCCTCGACTGGATCCCATTCGCGGCGAACCAGGATTTCTCAGGCTTCTAGCCAAGTACTCTCCTGCGTTCGCCAAATAAATCCACTTGGTAGCAATTTAGTAGGAATTTTTCGCGACTCCTACCGGCCCTTTCTCGCCTATGCTTGCCGCATCTGGTACGAGGAACCAATCCACTATGGTCATTAACTATCCGAAGTGGGGCGCACAACGCTTCCACGACAAAAATGAAAACGCCTTGATTTACGGTTTCAAAGTTGGAAGCGATAAGCTCGCCGACGAACACAGAGTCGGCATCAAGGCATATGCTGATTTCATCCTTTCGAAAACGATCAAGTTTGCTATCACCATCGTAGTCAGGGGAAACTGTAGCCGCACTGGTAGCGTAGGAGTGAACCTCGCCTTATCCGTCAATCGGGCCACCGCTTCGCCTGGCGAGCGAGGTGCTTAACATGGCCGCTATCACTGCACCGGTTGGCAAAGGTGTATCGCCTTCGAAAGGTAACTTCACTGCGGACGTATCCGTGGTTCAATCTTTCCTTAACAACTGGATCATGCTGGGTCAGTTAAACGGTTGGGTCAATCCTCTTGTTATAGACGGCAAGATTGGCGACAAGACGATTGAAGCGATCGAATTTTTTCAGGCTTGGATCCTTGGCTGGAAACATCCCGATGGCCGCATAGATCCCGGAGGGGCGACGGTGAAAGCGCTCTTTGGACCCTTGAAGCTGCGTCCAGAGGTCGATCCCGCCTTTTGGAAGAAACCCACGGTTATTCCCAAGCTTCCCAAGCCTGTGAGCTATGTGGCTGTAGAGTTGACTACAAATGAAGTCGTGAAGCTCAAGTCTGGGGGAGATACTGTCATCTTCGATAGCGTCAAAGGCGTGGATGTGAGAATACGTTCCGGCGAAGTATGGCAGGGGCCCAGCGGGGAGCGGCTAGTTCTAGCAGGCTGTTGGCCAACGTAAGGCGATGTTTATTTCATGCAGATCTCGTCGCTTGGGGGCGGGTGGAATCTGGGAGGCATTTACCGCCAGAACCGAGTTGGGTTTCAGGAGGACCTCATCAAGTACGGGCACTACGGGGAACTCGTCCGGCTCACCGATAAAATTTCGCAATTGATGCGCATCGAGATGTACATCATGATGGGGGCCATGGCTGCGGTTGGCGGTACGCCTGTCCTGCTCTGGACGATTGGTACGAATGTGGGTGAGTTTATCGCCAAGAATCAGAGTAAGTTTCCGGCATGGTCGGCGGCAGTCGGAATTTCGCTAGCGACACGCAAAGTGCTAAAGGCTTACGCTCCCACCTTATACGACAAGTTGGTGAACGCCCTACTGCTAGGTGCCTGGAAGGGCTTGAAAATAGTGACCTTAGCATTCGGTACTGACATCGCCTCGAACATTCCCGAAGCGATGATTAGCGACGAGGAGAAAGTGGCCAAAGCGGCAGGTGCCTTGGTGGGCAGACTGGGTAAGACTGGATGGACGGGAAAAGCGGGCGTGGCCAAAGTGGTGCTCGTCATTGTCACAGAAGTTGCTACACACGCGTTAATGTCCTTCCCGATCGCCGCCAATATGAAGGCGACCGAGATTGTCGACAAGCTGAAGGCGGCTGGCGTTTCCATTACTCAAGCAGAAGGAGAACAGATCGTATTTGAGGTAACTAAGAACGCCAAAATCCTATTACCTGAAATCCTCAAGCTCAAGAAGGCCATCGAAGACTGCTGAGTTCGACGATGGCAATCTTTCGGCTCTTGAGGTTTTGCTGGTAGCGGATATTCTTATCCGCCGTAAGAAAAACCTCAAGTCCTGCGGCTTCCGCTTGACGAAGCAATTCGCCATTTTCAAGCCTGTCCCACCCTCGCTCCATGGCCTCAGTCGCGAGATGATCGCTTAGATGGCGGCGCAACGGGGCGGGCGTACTATGGTCAAAGAGTACGCGCATCGGCTGACGATAGGGAACTAGGATTGGGGGCGGGAGACTCAAGACTTTGCGCGGCGAACTGAAGCACCGGCACAATTTGTTCGCGGGAGAGGCGAAACCACTCCATGATTTCTTCTACCGTTGCTCCAGCTTCGATATTCTCAAACACAGCGGAAACCGGCATTCGAGTGTTCTTAAACACCCAGGCGCCGCTTAACCGTCCACGCACGCTTTCGACAGCTGGACATTGTGACCAATCAAGTGCTGCCATTCTTGGAACTCCTCTTCTCCATCGAAGCGGTTTTACCATTGCGGATTCAGATCAGCCTGTCCAGAAGATCAAGTTCACCCTCTTTGCAGCCGCTTCATGGAAGCTGTCTTCAAATCATATTCAATGGGGAAGATTTTTCAACGACTGATGTGTTGCAAGCGAGAGAGGGAAGCGGATTATTGCGGTACGCAGTTCTTGTGAATCCATGCGGAGAGGCCGCGTTCGTCTAGATCCCCTTCGGCGACAGCCAGCATAGTGTGGATAGCGTCCAACGGATCGGCCACGAGCGTCAAGCCGTTAATTGCTAAGAAGACACCAATGGAGAGGAAGGCAGCGCGTTTGTTGCCGTCTACGAAGGCGTGGTTTTTGGCAATGCCGAAAGCGTATGAGGCGGCTAGATCTGACATGCCGCTATCCGCGTTATAACCGTGGGTGTTTTGGGGGCGCGCCAGTGCTGAGTCTAGCAAGCCTTCATCGCGCAAGCCTGAGGCACCGCCGAACGTCGCGAGGCTTTCCTCATGCAGCAATAACAAAGCTTTCTTGCTGAGCCACCGGGGTTCGTCTGTCACTTCGCCAGAGCTTTGAAGGTGTCGCGGTATTCCTTCATGAACTCTCGTCCGGCTTCGAGCTGGTCCGAGATGGCCGGATCGTACGGTGTAATCAGATAGCCTTCCTTCGTTTCGATGGCGTAGAGGGTATCGCCTTTTTCAACCTTCAGGCGGGTCAGCATCTCTCTTGGAAGGACAGCGCCGGTGGAAGTCCCGATTTTGGTCAGCTTTAGCGTGGTCATGGCTTCTCTTATACTTATAACTATTATAATGCTTTCCGTGCGGCTTGCAATTCATTTCAATAAATCGAACGGAACCGTTTTTTGATTCGGTGCCGATTTGGTACCAGATAGAATGAGGCGGCTGGCCTCGACTAAATGTCAGCGTTAAGCTGTCGTTAGATACGCACTCAAGGTGCAATAAGGAGAGCAGCCATGACTAATATTGCCACCACTCTAGCTGCGATTGGAATCGATCTCGGCGACAAAGATGCTCACTAGGCTTGCCTGAATGAATAGGGTAAATTCACCGAAGAAGGCACTCTTGCCATAACCCCAGCCGGGGTGAGAAACCACTTCGCAAAGATACCGCGATCGCGGATTGCAAAAACACTTGGCGAGTTGGGCCATGAAGTGATTGTGGCCAACCCAAGACGATTACAACTGATCTCGGCAAATTACAGCAAGAACGATTCTAACGATGCGAAGATACTCGCCAGGTTGGCTCGTGTTGATGCATGTTTGCTAAGTCCGTTGCAGCACCGCAGCGAAAAGGAGCAAACAACCTTGCTTTCGATTCGGGCTCGGGCGCAACTGGTGAAGACACGCGTTGCGCTGATGCACAGCTTACGCGGTATGGTGAAAGGCTTTGGGTCAGGTTGCCGCATGCAAGCAGCGATCAGTTTTTCCAGCGTTGCAGGGGCAGTGTTCCCGAAGAGCGCTTGCCGCACCTCGAAGGTATCTTCACTATCGTTCAATCCCTGACTCAACAGATCGACAACTATGATGAACGCATCGAGAAGATCGCTGCCGAGCAATATCCAGCCGTGCAAATATTGAAGACGGTACCAGGAGTTGGGACGCTAACTGCTTTGACCTTTGTGACAACAATAGCGGACCCGCGCAGGTTTGTGAAGAGCAGAGCGGT
>JBKJUN010000506.1:0-3027 GCA_046590555.1 Bryobacter sp.
CCCAATCTCGAACAATGTGGCTTACTCGGGATCGAATACCAGTCCCTCCGCGATCTCTGCGGCGATCGTGACTCTTGGTCCCGCACTCACGCGGCCCTAAGCACCGCTTCTCCCACTACCCGCGAAAAAGTAGCCCGCACTCTCCTCGATTGGATGCGTCGCGAACTCGCCATCCAGGTCGACTACCTCAGCCAGCCCCGCCACGAAGGCCTCGTCCAACAAAGCAACCAACACCTCATCTCTCCTTGGGCGCTCGATGAAAACGAAGCACTCACTTACTCAACCACCGTCTATCCTCGTGCCAAGGATGACGATCAAACTCAAAGCAACCGTTTCCTCGGCCCACTTAGCAGCTTCGCCGCTTACCTCCGCCGCCCTAAAACCTTTGAGAACATCACCGGCCTCCGTTCCCAAGACTCGATGGAAATCATCACCCAACTCCTCGAGGTCCTCGTCACCGCTGGCCTTGTGGAAGTTGTTGATCCTCCTGCCTCCAGAGCCGATGTCCCCGGTTACCGTCTCACTGCCGCTTCACTCATCTGGCGTCAAGGCGACGGCTCCAGTGCTCATCGCGATCCCATCCGCGTTCCCGAAAGCTCTGAAGAGAAGGCCTCGCCCAACCAGTTCTTCGTTAACTTCTATCGCAACCTCGCTCGCGAAGTCTCCGGCCTCACCGCACGCGAACACACGGCCCAAGTCCCCTATCCCGAACGCATCGAGCGTGAAGCTGCCTTCAGAGACGGTCGCCTCCCCGTCCTCTATTGCTCCCCCACCATGGAACTCGGCGTCGACATTGCCACCCTCAATGTCGTAAACATGCGCAACATGCCGCCCACCCCGGCCAATTACGCACAGCGCAGTGGCCGCGCGGGTCGCAGCGGTCAGCCCGCCCTCGTCTTCTCTTATGCCACCACCGGCAGCCCGCACGACCAATACTTCTTCAAACGCCCCACCCGCATGGTCTCGGGCGAAGTCACGCCCCCGCGCATCGAACTCGCCAATGAAGATCTCGTCCGCGCTCACCTCCAGGCCATCTGGCTCAAAGAGGCAGACCTCTACCTCGGCAAGTCTCTCACCGAAATTCTCGATGTCGAGGGTTCAAGTCCCTCCCTGGCCATCAAACAAGAAGTTCGTGACACACTCCAGGATCCCGCCCCCAAGCGCCGCGCCCTCGCCCGCGCAGACCGTCTTCTCGACACCTTCAGGGACACCCTCCTCGAAGCGGATTGGTATACCGAAACCTGGGCAAGTGAAGTCTTCCAACAAATCGAGCTAAACTTCGAATCCGCTTGCGCCCGCTGGCGCGATCTTGCCCGCGCCGCCCTCGCCCAAACTGAAGCGCAAAATAAGATCGTCAACGACGCATCTCGTCCGCCGCGAGACCGCGACCAAGCCGCCCGCCTCCGCCGCGAGGCGGAATCTCAATACCGCCTCCTTACAGAGTCCGACAACGTCCTCCAGTCCGATTTCTACAGCTACCGCTATTTCGCGAGCGAAGGCTTCCTCCCTGGCTACAATTTCCCCCGCCTGCCCCTCTCCGCCTTCATCCCCAGCCGCCGCGGCACCACACGCGATGAATTCCTCTCTCGCCCCCGCTTCCTCGCCATCACCGAATTCGGCCCCCGCGCCATGGTCTACCATGAGGGCTCCCGCTATCTCATCAACAAAGTCATCCTCCCAGTCGGCCCCGATGGCCCAGCCCTTAGCCGCCTCAAACGCTGCCCCGCCTGCGGCTATCTCCACCCGCTTAAGGACCACGGCCCCGATCTCTGCAACAACTGCGCCACGTCCCTCGACTCCACCTACCCAAACATGATGCGCCTCCAAAGCGTCTCCACCAAGCGGCGCGACAAGATCAATTCCGACGAAGAAGAGCGCCTCCGCCTCGGCTACGAAACCATCATCGGCTACGAGTACGCCACCCATCGCGGCAGACCCTCTCACCTCACTGCCCAGGTCACCCATAACTCGGCACCGGTCGTCGCCCTCCACTACGGCCACGCCGCCACCCTCTGGCGCATCAATCTCGGTTGGACCCGCCGCAAAGACCGCAACCAGTTCGGCTTCTCTCTCGATCTCGAACGTGGCTACTGGCAGCGCAACGAGGCCGACGACGACGACCATGACGATGACGCCAGTTCCCGCCGCATCGAGCGCGTCATCCCCTACGTCGAAGACCGTCGTAACAGCCTCATCCTTGAGCCCTTAAATGCAGACCAGCCCGGCCAGATTGCCTCCCTCGCCTACGCGCTGAAAAACGCCACTCAAATCCTCCACCAGCTCGAAGATTCAGAGCTCGCCGTCGAACTCCTTCCCAATCCCAAGCAGCCTCGCTACATCCTCTTCTATGAATCGGCTGAAGGCGGTGCCGGTGTCCTCCGCCGCATCCTCCGTGACCCACTCGGCTTTCCCGCGATCGCCCGCAAGGCGCTCGAAATCTGCCACTTCGATCCAGACACCGGCGAAGACTGGGGCCATGCCAAAAACGCCAAAGAGGTCTGCGAAGCCGCCTGCTACGATTGCCTCCTGAGCTACTCCAACCAAATGCTCCACAAAGAAATTGATCGCAAGCTCATTCGCGATACCCTCCTCGCCTATCGCGATGGCTCGGTCGCCATCGCCCCCGTCTCGCTCTCCCGTGAAGATCATCTCCAACAACTCCTCCGCCTTTGCGATTCCACTCTCGAAAAGCAATGGCTCGAATTTCTTGACGCCAATAACCTCAATCTCCCTTCCCACGCCCAACAATTTATTCCAGAGGCAAAAACCAGGCCAGACTTCTACTACGCCTCTCATAATGCCGCCATCTACATTGATGGCCCTCACCATCTCCATCCCGATCGCCAACAACGAGATAACCAACAGGAAGATGCCATGCTCGATCTTGGCTACCTTGTCCTCCGATTTACTACCCAGGACGATTGGGCCAACAAGACACAACAATTCCGCAGCATGTTTGGAGCCAACAAACCCGCATGAGTAATCCTTTCGCCGTTGGCGCACTCGTGCGCGCCCGCAGTCGGGAAT
>JBKJUN010000600.1:0-1473 GCA_046590555.1 Bryobacter sp.
ATAGTTCGGCATATCGGGGGTTGAGCCCTCTACTTCAATCACCACCGAGATGCCCATGTCCCAGTAGCGGCCGCCTCCGTGGCGGGCTTCTGTCTCAATGAAGCGACCGTCGTGGATCCCTTTCACCCGGCCCCTTACGCGAACGGAATCGCCGTGCATGTTGTCGGTCTTGCCGCCTATGGGCATGTCGAAGGCTCCACCGACTCCGGCTCGAATAGCTGTTTGGACTGCTCCTGGATCGGAGATCACCACCGCCCACCCTTCGGCCTTCTGCTTCAGCAATTCGGTAAGAATATACGTGCTGTCACCTGCAGATCCGCCTCCGATGTTGTCTCCGGCATCCATAAGTGAGACCGGCCATTTTCCATTGTTCATGGCAAGATTTACGGCTTCGGCTGGGGTTGGTGCTTTCAGCTTGAGTTCTTCGCGCAGGTCCCAGAGCATTCCTGCGAGGCGCTCTGCTTCGCGTTTGGCTAGCGCGGGGTCGTTATTTGTGACAACGACGACGGCTGGGCCCATGGCCTCAATGTCGGCATACTGGTAGCCGCCAGCGACGCTGGCTGCTAGAACGTTGGGATTCTTTTCGAGAAGCTTGCTTGCGTCGGTGATGGCCTTGAGCGGGGCGGCATAAGTGTTGTGGAAGAGGATGTTAAGAACCATGGGAGGCTTCACCAATGCCTGCACTGGCTTGACCTTGCCAGAAAGAATATCGCCCATGATTTTGGCTCCAAGTACTCCAGATTCGCGGGCGTCGAGATGGGGACATTCTTTATACGTGAGAAGTGCCGTGGTGTTGCGAACGATATCTTCGTTGATGTTGGCGTGAAAGTCGTGTACGACTACCAGTGGTATCGAGTTGCCAAAGGCTTTGCGGACACGCCTGACGATTTCGGCGTCTGCGTCTTGAAAGGATTCCGTGACCATGGTTCCGTGCAGAAAGAGGAGGATGCCATCGAGCTTCCTTGCTTGCTTCAGTCTGTCGATTAATTCATTCGTCAGAGTTTCAAAGGCGGAATCGAGAACAAGGCCAATTGTTTGTGGCCCGGCAACCATGGTTGGGTACAAGTCGTAATTGGAGAGCTTTGCTCCTTCAATGAATCCTGCGATGGTGTTGTTGGCCTTGATTGAGCGAGTGATCAAATCCTGACCGCGCAATATGCCGTCAGCCCCACCGATGCCAGATTCAAAATCTTTTAAAGTGGTTTTTTGAGGGTTGAAGGTATTTGTCTCGTGGACAATACCTCCGATGCCGACGACTGGTTTCGTTTGAGCAGCAGCCAAAGCACCGAAGAGTAAAATTGCAAGGATCCGCATGGCCGGAATCATATCAAGTGCAATGACTGTATTTGGTCAAAAAAATGAATCTCAGGTAAATCCCTTAAATCATTACGGTCGGTAAAGGAGATTTTAGTTGGAAACAATTACCGTTGGTCAATTTGACCTCGTCTACAACGCTTTCTCGTTCGCAATAGC
>JBKJUN010000756.1:0-2842 GCA_046590555.1 Bryobacter sp.
TGATTCACCGAACAACCAGTCGGCCAAAACGCCAGATCGCCACTGGAGCAGTGGCGATCGTCCCCATTAGCGAGACGGCGAAAGCCGCTTCTCCCAGCGAAAGGGTGACGGTGAGAATTAGAATTCCGAAGAAGAGAACGAAAAGCCTCTCCCACCAGCCGGTGCGGCTGAGGGCTTCGCTGATCGTCAACTTTCGGGGCGGGGAGATTAAGGGCGTCACACGCGGGAACTGGCGATGGCCGGAGTTTTGATCTCGGCCTCGGGCAGTGGAACCTCTGGATTCAAGTATAGTTTTGTCAGGCCCGACTTGAGGATATCGAATGCAGTGTCGACATCATCGGCAAACACAAAGAGGTCCAAGTCTGCCTTGCTGATCATGCCAGTCTCAACAAGCGCATCAAAGTTGAGGATCTTGCGCCAGAACGATGTGCCATAGAGCAGGCAAACCATTTTCTTGTGCAGCTTGCGGGTCTGAACCAGAGTCAGAATTTCGGTCAGCTCATCGAGGGTGCCAAAGCCGCCTGGAAAGACGATGAGGGCCTTGGCGAGATAAGAGAACCAAAACTTGCGCATGAAGAAGTAGTGGAATTCAAAGCTGAGGTCTTTGGTGATGTAAGGATTAGGAGCCTGCTCCATGGGCAGGCCAATGTTGAGGCCGATCGAGAGACCACCAGCGTCATGTGCGCCACGATTGGCAGCTTCCATGATTCCTGGGCCGCCCCCAGTGCAAACTACGAATTTGCGTTCGGTATTGGTGAGGCTCATCGACCATGCGGTAAGACGTTTGGCCAACTCGCGGCACTCTTCGTAATAGCGCCCCATGGAGTGGTTCTGAAAGTGTGGGTCCTCGGGAGCCGGAATCCGCGCTGAGCCAAAAAAGACGAGCGTATCGTGAATATGATTCAGACGGAACTCGCGCAAGGGATCGAGGTATTCAGAAAGGATCCGAACGCTTCGACCTTCGGGCGACTTGAGAAACTCGGGTTTCTCGTAGGCAAGCTGGTCGCGGCTGGGCTTATTGCTCATTCTTGGTATTACTTTCTTCGAGAGTTTTGATGCGACCTTGAAGGTCGCGTAGAGTGCGCACCATCTCGCCGAGCTTGGGGAAGGCAGTGACGGCGCGCCGCCATTCCCTGAAATCAAAGGCTGGAGAGCCAGAGACGATTGTGCCCTTTTTGACATCGTGCCCGACGCCGCTTTGGGCATAAACTACGGCGTTATCGTTGATGGTCAAGTGTCCTGAGACACCGACCTGGCCTGCCAGCAAGACCGATTTCTTGAGGATGGTCGAACCAGCAAGGCCCACCTGCGAGCAGATGATGTTGTCCTCGCCGACGACGCAGGCATGACCGACCTGGACGAGCGAGTCAACCTTGGCCCCACGCTCGACGCGGCTCTCGCCCATCGTGGCGCGGTCAATATTGGTGAGGCTCTGGATCTCGACATCGTCTTCGATAACGGTAATGCCTGATTGAACAATTTTGTGGTGCGTACCATCCGCGCGCTTGGCAAAGCCGAAGCCATCCCCGCCAATGACGACGTGATTCTGGAGGATGACGCGGTTGCCGATACGACAGAACTCACGCACGACTGAATGGGAGTGAGCCAGAAAGTCATTGCCAATTTGGGTGCCTGCGTAGACCACGACATGGGGATGCAGGGTGGCATTATTGCCGATAGTGACCCCATCGCCAATGTGACAGAAGGCGGCTATACAAGCGCCTTCGCCGATGATCGCAGTAGGGGAAATGAAGGCTTGGGGCGAGATGCCTGAGGCGAGCTTGGGGGGTTGGTAGAAGAGTTCGAGTGTGCGGGCGAAGTCGAGGTAAGGATTACTTGATATCAGCGTAGGAAGGAAGGCTGAGGGCTGCGCGGCAATGATGGCCGAGGCTTGAGAGTCTTTGACCTTGTGGGCGTACTTGGGGTTGGCAAGGAAGGTCAACTGACCTGCGGTGGCTTGTTCCATGCCGGAGAGCGACAGAATGTCGGGGTCGGACTCAGCGGCAACGGTGCAACCGAGGCGGGCGGCAATCTCGGATAAAAGCATACCCTTCTATTGTGCCTGTCAGGAGGCTTTTGCGGCGCAGGCCTCAGAACAATATTGCCCGCCAACCAAGCGCTCAGCCGGGGAGTAAGTTCCGCAGACCGGGCACTTCTTGAGGGAAGTGGGGCCAGCGGCAGGTTGAGGCTTTTGTGGAGCCTCGGGGTTGACCATTTCCTTCACTTCTTTCGTGATCATGGCCATCACCGCCCGGATGAAGGCGGCGGCAATTGCGGCGACGAGAAGGCCAATGAGTGCTTTGATCATAAATTAGAAAAAGGGCGGCTCATGAGAGCCGCCCTTCCTTTGGTTTGTGAAGAACGGCTAGTTCTTCTTTTTCTTTGGTGCGGCAGCAGGGGCGTTCTTCTTCGCGTCCGGGTTCACGTAGGTGGTTTGCACGGTACCGCCCATCGTTTCGATCATGCCCTTGGCGCTGGCGGCGAACTGGCCGTCTGGCTTGAGAGCAAGATACTTTTCGAATGCAGCCTGAGCCCCTTCGGGAAAGGTGATCTTGCCGGTCTTGGCATCTACTTGAGCCTTGCCCGTCAGATAAATCCCCATCTGGTAGTGGGCATCAGCGTAGTTCGGGTCGGCTTCGATCGCCTTCTTGAAGGCGATGCCTGCGGGTTCGTTCTGACCGGCGTTGACTAGCAAGGCACCGAGGTTGTAGAAGTATCGACCGGCACCGGCAGGATCAAGCGCTGCAGCCTTGTTCAAGTTTTCCTGAGCTTCAGGGAACTTGCCGGCGCGGGCGAGCGAGAGGCCGTAGTTGTTGAGGTAGGAAGCATCGTCCGGCTTGAG
>JBKJUN010000766.1:0-2263 GCA_046590555.1 Bryobacter sp.
GTGCAAAATCGAGCACGCAATCCGAGAAGCGCACGACGTTTGCCCGCGCGGATGGGGCATGGCGAAGCCGTGCGCCGATCCGGGCGCGCAGTTCGCGGGGACTAAAGGGTTTGGTGACGTAGTCATCTGCTCCCAGTTCCAGTCCCAGCACCTTCTCGCTTTCTTGAGCCTTGGCGGTCAGCAGGATAATCGGGGCCGCGACACCGCGCCGACGTAACTCTCGACAGACCTCGAAGCCGTCGACAAGCGGCAGCATCACATCCAGCAGGATGAGATCGAAGTCGCCGCTTGTGCCCACTTGCAGGGCAACCTCGCCGTCGCGAGCCAACTCCGTTTCGTAGCCATGACGCCGGAGGTCCTCTGTCAGCCCATAGGCGACATCTGGTTCATCCTCGACAATCAGGATTCGCGGCATGTTCCCCCCCGGCCCGGCAGTGTGAGACTGAACGTGCTGCCTTTTCCTTCTTCGCTCTGCAGCTCAACCCGGCCCCCGTGTGCTTCTGCGATGTGACGGACCATGGCCAATCCGATGCCGGTTCCCGGAATGCCCAGTTTACGGATTGATTCGCCGCGCACGAACTTGTGAAACAAGCGTGTCTGCTCTTGCCGGGGGATGCCAAGGCCGTGATCTACTACTCGAATCACCACACCCGAGCCCGTGGCCACAGCTTCGATGGAAATGTCGCGATGATCTCCGGAATACTTGACCGCGTTGTGGAGCAGATTCCAGATGGCCCGCCTGAGGGCCTCGCTGTCGGCGTCAACGGGCAGTAGATAGTCGGGTGTGCGGCACTCGATTGCGAAACTGCGGGCGATCGGCTCGCCGGAGAATTCCGCCGTGAGTTCGCGAACCAGCGCGGCGGCGTCGACTGGCTCGAGTTGGTAAGGACGCCGGCCGGCCTCCATGCGGCCAAAGTCGAGTAGAGTTTCGACCAGGCGACTGAGCCGGTCTGCAGCGCGGTTCTGAGCCTTGTAGTAGCTCAGGCGCGTTTCGGCGGGAAGATTTGGTTCTTCCGTCAACATCTCACCAAATTGCCTCAACGAAGTGAGCGGCGTGCGAAACTCGTGCGAGACTGCGGCAACAAAGTCAGACTGTAGGCGCGCGATGGCAAGTTCGCGCGAAATTGCCCGCCAGGCGAAATATCCGACGGCTCCGATGAGAGTGAGCAGGGCCGGGATTGAAGCCAGCAGCACGGTGCGGCGAGATGAGAATTCCGGGAGAGGCCGCGAATCCAGCGGCACCGTAATGTTCCAGGGCAGGCCGGTCATTGAGGACTGGCGGGTTAGGCTGAGCGGAATGCTTGGCACTTCGCAGTGGAGCTGAATTCCGAAGGGCACCTCCCAGTGGGTGGTTCGGTAACGCGGTCCGGCGAGCAGAGCGTCGTCACCCTGCCAAATGAGCGTGTAGCCGGCTTGGCAAAGGCTACCTTCCAACGCTTTGCGTTTCGGCCAGAGGGCACTTACGGCCGCAGCCTGTTCCCGCATCCCGTAAGGAGGCTCGAGTTTCCTGCCGAGCCATTGGCCGGCCTGCTGAACGGCTGCTCCAAATGTGTCGCGATCCAGTGGCCAGTGGGCGGCGTATAGATCTGAGAGCAGCCGGCCGGCTTCGTGTCGCAATTCCACTGAGCGACCCGCCTGTTCGAGGGCGCGGCAACGAGCGCGCCGCGCCACCAGGCTCGATGGCTCTCCTTCAATGGCGACGTTGCCGATCGCCTCGAGTTGATGCAAAGCACGAAGCGCGTCGTCAAGCCGTCCTGCCTTGCGATGGAGGCGTGCGGTCCGTAGCAGTGCACCAACGCGGATCGCAGGCGAAGAGGAGGTCGTCAGACGTGAGCAAGAATCGAGCGCCTTGGCATAGTCATCGTGCTGGAACTCAGCACGATCGGATTCGATAAAGGGTTCGGTTGGAGGCTCCGCCAGATCCTGAGTGAAGGGCAAATAGAGAAGCGGGCCGATGCCATTCCGGAGCAACACGGCGTCCGGGGCAAGACCCTCAGCGGGCCAGGCGATACCCGCCCCGAGACGGCGCTGGATGAGGCCGATATCCTTCTGCAGCGACGACATCGCACGTTCCATCAATGCTTCAGCCAATTCGCTGCGCCGCCTCTCTTCGAGGGCGTTGTCTTGATCTAAGAGTCGGATTCCCAGTGCTACCAGAACGGCGGATGGTAGGACGGCGACAGCTACGACTGCGGCAAGAACGCCGCGTGGAAGACTCAGATATTTACCCTGTCGGCTCATCTGTCTAATCATTCTCACGCAG
>JBKJUN010000785.1:0-1984 GCA_046590555.1 Bryobacter sp.
GCTTCGTCGCTAGGTGCCTTCACTTGGGCAGACATGGCCACAGCGATCCATAAACTGAGAATGGTATATCGCATGTTTTGAAATCCTATCGTATGTTTGTTGAGTCTCGCCACTGGCGATACCACTTCGGATGATGAAAGCGGGCCCATTCCGGTACAACCCAGCCCCGCAACATCGCTCTCATGGAATGCGGCACCGCTGCCGTCCCCATGTAAATGTGCACAATGATGCCGCTAATCGAGCCAATAGCCGCCAGCGGATGCATCGCAATCGCTAGCAATCGCAAGCTCCTCGGCATCCATTCCGGAAACCACATCACTATGCCGCTGGCAAAGAGCAGCAGCGCCGTCACCACCTGGCTCCAGAACAACATCTTCTGCCCCGCATTGAAGCGCCCAGACTCCGGCAATGCCCCATGCTGGTGCGTGATGTACTTGTCCATATTGGTTAGCCAGATCTTGTCGTCGCTATCAAGACCCATCGTCTTCGCCCAGCGAGCAAACATCCAGCCAATCATTGCCGAGAAAATCACACCAGACCAAGGGTGCGTCCCGCGAATTACAAAGCCGCCACCAAACACCCCGGCCAGCCAATAGAGCTTTGGAGACCAGATCGCGAGGCCGGTCAGCGTGGCGTAGAGAAAGCTCAGCGCCGACATCCAGTGCATCACCCGCTCGTAAGCGTCAAAGCGGGGGATGCGAATCTCACTCTTCGTCATTCTGTTCATGACTGCCATGCACCTCCGGATCTTGCGGTCCATAAATCACGAAGTGGAAAAATGCGCCCAGAATAGTGCCGACAAAAGCCAGCGTCCCAATCACCTTCAGAGGACCCTTCCACAATTGCACCGTCCACGGGATCACAGGGTCCCGCGGCAAGCCATAGCTCTCGGGCTGCTTCACATCGTTCAAGACATAAATGACATTTGTGCCGCCAACGCCCTGCGGGTTGTAAACACCAGCGTCCTGGAATCCATCCGCCTTCAATTCGCGAGTTCGAATATCTGCCACGCGGATCATCTCGTCCCGCTCGCCAAAAGTCAGACAATTGGTCGGGCAGGTCTTGATGCACGCAGGTTCAAGACCCACAGCCGTGCGGTCTGAACACAACGTGCACTTATAAACCTTCTTGGTCGTCGGGCTCAACTTCGGCACATCGAATGGGCAACCCGTAATGCAGTAGCCACAACCGATGCAGTTGTCATGAGCAAAATCAACTGTGCCGTTGGCAAGTTGAACAATCGCCCCAGGTGCGGGGCAAGCTGCAATGCAACCGGCATCGGCGCAATGCATGCACTGGTACTTCGACATCAGCCACGAAGTTCCACCGTTCTTCTCCACCTCGTTGAACTTGATGAGGTTCCAGAAGTTAGGAGCAAGATCCGGCATCGTTTGGTAGCTGCCATCAAAAGTACCCAGTGTGTACTCTTGGTCATTCCATTCCTGGCAGGCAACTTCGCAAGCCTTGCAGCCGATGCATAGAGTCGTATCGATGAGTTTGGCGACGAGCATCAGATTTTCTCCAGATTCACGAGAAAGCCCTTGTATTCGGGCGTGCCCGAATTGGGGTCATAAGCGCACGGCGTAAGGTTGTTGATGAGGGGGCCGGTAATCTTACCGACAAAGCCCCAATGGATTGGCAGCCCAACGTGATAGGTCTTCTGCCCATTCACCAGAAGTGTCCGCAGTCGTTTAGTCACCAGTGCAGGGCCCTCAATTGATCCTCGCGCGGACGACACTCTTACTTTGTCGCCACTGGCAATGCCCTTCGCTGCTGCAAGTTCTGCCGGCAACTCAACAAAGAAATTCGACTGCAACTCAGAGCTGGAGTTAGTATGCTTCGTCCAATAGTGGAAGTGTTCGGTCAGCCGGTAGGTGATCGCCACGTAGGGGAAATCCTTGGCCTTGCCAAACGCCACCGGCTCACTCGAATACGTCTTCAGCATCGGATTGGCGCTAGCCTCCGGATGCAGCGCATTGAGCAC
>JBKJUN010000821.1:0-3304 GCA_046590555.1 Bryobacter sp.
GTCCGTCGCCTTAAGATACTCACCAACTCTTGCCGTCCCCGACCGCAATATCTCATAAGGCTTCATCCCTGCCTCAGCCATCGACTTCATCTCCCGATGTATGGAAAATCCAGGAACACTAAACTGCTGCGGCGAATCTGTACCCAGCAAAATCTTTACTCCCTGCGCATCCATCACGTTCAGCAACCGCTTGCGATCAGCCGCAATCCGCTGTGCTTTCGCGCGTGAAAATTGCGGCGTCGATTGCCGCCCGTCAAACGCCTCTGTCCATTGCTTCACAATGTCACGCGGCATAAACTTCAATTCTGGAAACGCTTGTAAAGTTGCTGCATCTGGTGCACCGATAATCGTTTCCCAAAGCACCATCGTCGGCACTACCCAAGCCCCAGCCTCTTTCGTTTTTTTCGCAATCTCCACCAATTGCGCATCGGTGATCGGAGACCCCAGCTTGTCCAGATACTCGATGTAACCATCGAGGTGATCTATCGTTTCCTGCTTCTGCTCCAGTGCATGCAGGATTCCCACATCCGCAGGCACATGCCCCGAAAACGAGATCCCCACCTCGCGAGCCGTCTTCGCCAGCGCATCATAACTTTCGCGGGACACCCCTGGATGGATCTTTAACAAGTCCCACCCTTCAGCCTTTTGCTGCCTCACCCTCTCCGCCGCCTGCGTAGGATTCTTCACCGTTGCTCCACTAAAACTGGGGCCCGCAAGATAAAGCGTCGGTGCAACAATCTCATTCCTCTTGGCCTTCTCGCGAAAATCCAGTTGCCCTGCATGACCCAGCATTCCGCGAACCGTCGTGATGCCATTGGCCACATAGAGGTAGAGAACATCATCGATGTATTCCTGTGGTGCCGTCGGCGGAGGAATGTGCCCGTGCATCTCGCTCAAGCCCGGCATCAGATACTTCCCCCGTCCATCAATCCGAGTCGCCCCGGCTGGAACTTTCACCTTTCCCGTCGGGCCCACTTCCACAAAGCGCCCATCTTTCGAGCGAACCGAGTAATCCTTCAGTACCACCTCCCGCGTCATCGGAATCAGGTTCACGTGCTCAAACACAATCTCTTGCGCACCAGCAGCTAACACCACAAACAATCCAAGCAGGGCTCTCATAAGGCGGTCTCCAGTCTTATCTTATCTTCAACTCGCGATACTGTAGAGATTCAACTCAATGCTGCAATTCGTCATCCTCTCCCTCCTTGCGCTTCCGCTATTGGCCCAAGACCGCATCGGCACCGTCCAGGTCCGAGTCTCCACCGATCACGCGGATTGGCGATACGAACCCGGTCAACCCGTCCGCTTCCGCATCGTCGCCGTCCAGGACGGCCAACCCGTCAGCGGCCTCAAGGTCACCTACAAAATTGGTCCCGAGATGATGCCTCCAAAAATTGACCAGACTGCCACCCTTACGGGGGAAGGCATCACCGTCGACGCTGGCACCATGAACGAACCTGGCTTCTTGCGTTGCATCGCTACAGTCGAACTCAACGGCAAGACCTATCGGGGCCTTGCCACCGCAGCCTTCCAACCCGAAGCTATCAAGCCCACCCAACAAGACCCTACTGACTTCGATCAATTCTGGGCCGCTGGCAAAGCCGCACTTGCGAAGCTTCCGATCGACGCCAAACTCACCCTGATGCCCGAATACGGCAACGCCACGGTCGATTGCTTCCACCTCAACATGCAAAACGTCGGCATGAATACTGCGCCCTCGCGTTTCTACGGCGTTTTATGCGAACCCAAAGCTCCCGGAAAATATCCAGCCCTCCTCAGCGTCCCTGGTGCTGGCGTCCGTCCCTACCGGGGCATGGCCGAAATGGCAGCCAAAGGAATTATCACTCTTCAAGTCGGCATTCACGGTATCCCCGTCACGATGGAGCAATCCGTGTATGACTCCCTCGGAGCCGGCGCACTCATGAACTACAACGCCTTCGGCCTCGACAACCGTGACCGCTATTACTACCGCCGCGTCTATCTTGGTTGCGTGCGAGCCAACGACTTTCTCACCAGCCATCCCAAGTGGGACGGCGCAAACCTCGCCGTCACCGGAGGCAGCCAGGGAGGCGCACTCTCAATCGTCACTGCCGCACTCGACCCAAGAGTCAAAGGCCTTGCCGCCTACTTCCCTGCACTAGCCGATGTCACCGGCTATCTACAGAATCGCGCCGGCGGTTGGCCCCACATGTTCCGCGCTACAGAAGGACCACTCGCACACCGTACGGCTGAAAAAATTGAAACCTCCCGCTACTACGACGTGGTTAACTTTGCTCGTCGCCTCAAGGTTCCCGGCTTCTACTCTTGGGGCTATAACGACGAGACCTGTCCCCCAACCTCCATGTATTCCGCCTACAACGTAATCCCGGCCCAAAAGAAGCTCCTTCTCGCCCTCGAAACTGGCCACAACAATGTCCCCGAGCAAGTTGCCGAAGCCCAATCCTGGTTATTAGCATTCCTGAAACGCGGTCAATAGACGAATCATGTTCTTTCTAATAGCTGCAATAGCGATCGCCGGAGTTATCACCGAAGACGGTGCCAAGCTGCTCAAAGCAAGCGAGGCAGGCGGCAGCGAAGGCCCCGTCTGGGACGGGAAGGGAAGTCTCTACTTCACCGGTAAGGGCCGCATCTTCAAACTCGACTCAAGTGGCAAAACACAGGTATTTCGAGAGGCCTCCGGCGGTGCCAATGGCCTCTTCTTCGACAAGCAGGGCCGCCTGGTCGTCTGCGAGGCAGCAAATCGCCGCGTCACTAGAACAGAAACCGACGGCACCATCACCGTAATGGCCGAGTCCTACGAAGGCAAGAAATTCAACTCGCCAAACGATCTCTCAATGGACAGCAAGGGCCGCATCTATTTCAGCGATCCACGTTATGGCAATCGCGACAACATGGAGATGAACGTAGAGGGCGTATATCGCATCGACGCCCCAGGCAAACTAACGCGAGTGCTGGGCCGCGATCTCGTAGACCGGCCAAACGGCCTACTCGTCTCTCCCGGTGATCGCTACCTTTACGTAGCCGACAACAATAACAACAACCTGGGTGCCGCAAGAAAGCTCTGGCGTTTCACCCTGCGCCCCGACGGTGCAGTGGATGCCAAGAGCCGCAAGCTGATCCATGACTGGGGCGACAGCCGTGGCCCGGACGGAATGGAGATGGACGCCAAAGGCCGCCTCTTCGTAGCGGGTGGTTTGAATCAACCCCATGCCCCCCACGAGACAGACAAAAAGAAAGGCGGCGTCTACGTCCTCTCGCCCGAAGGCAAACTCCTCGAGTTCATCCCCGTTCCACTCGACGAAGT
>JBKJUN010000874.1:0-4494 GCA_046590555.1 Bryobacter sp.
TTCGAGTCACAACAATTTTCAGAAATCTTTTGACGCTAATCCACTCATTCCTAACAACACGCGTCAGCCTCAAACATTAAGCCCACCACCCCACCTGCTAACTTCTGCTCAGGAGAATTCCAGTGGAAAATGTACAGATCAATGAACCGAACGAAGCTCTCAACATTGATAACGAACCATCGACCGTGGTCCAGCCTCCAAACCCTACATCGATGGCTTCAAACCCTCCACCCCCTCCGAGCGCGAGAACTTCAAAGTTCTCATCGCTGCCGCATGGCGTCGCAATCGAGCCAGCGAACTCATCCAGCTCCGCCTCCCACTCAACTGAACCAAGCCCAGCAGCACAACTCACTCTCATTGCCTTCAAAAAACTGGGAAACGATAAGCCCTCCTTCGCCTGCCAGGAGGCCCACGAGATCCGCCTCGCCAACCTTTTCCAGCGCACCCAACGCCGCCTCGAAGCTTGTCAGGATCGAAAAATCAGGAACAAAACCAATTTGGGTCTAAACTCTTTACATCTGGCCGCTTAGAAGTCCCGATTATGCCCACTAAGAACTGCTCTAACAAAAACGCATTGACAATCCATGACCGCGCGTCATACTCTAACGTTTTCCGTAGTGCTGCCTCGTACGCCACAACCTCCAAGCCTGAGCTGATCAAACATTCGAGGTTCTCAGTGCGTTCTATATCTGCGCGTCCCATTATCGCCATCCTGCTTTTGGCCACCATTCTGTCAGCCCAGTCTGACCAGCCCCCTCCGCCTGTCGCCAAGCTCCTCATCGATCTCATCAAGATCAACACTTCTAACCCTCCCGGCAACGAAGATCAGATCGGCCAATTCCTCGCCCCCATCTTCAAACAAGCCGGCTTTGAAGTTGACATCATCCAGACCCCGCAAAAAGGCAAGTCGCACTTCATCGCCCGCCTTCGTGGCAACGGCACCAAGAAGCCCATCCTCCTCGCCGGCCACGCTGACGTCGTTGGCGTTGAGCGCGAAAAGTGGAGCGTAGATCCCTTCGCCGGCGTCATCAAGGACGGCTATATCGTAGGCCGCGGTGCCATCGACGTCAAAGGTGGACTCGCCGTCTTCGCCCAGGCCGCCCTCGACATCGCGAGCAAAAAGATTCCCCTTGATCGCGACATTATTCTACTCTCTGAAGCCGACGAAGAAGGTGGCCTCTACAACACCGGCTGGCTCGCAGAACGCCATTGGGACAAGATCGATTGCGAATTCTCACTCAACGAAGGTGGCTGGATCGTCAAAGAAGACAATTCAAACAAAGTCCGCTACGTCTCGATCTCCACTGCAGACAAGTCCGGCCTAAATATCCTCATTCGCGCCAAAGGCACCTCCACCCACAGCTCCATGCCTCTGGCCGATAACGCCATCTTTCGCCTCTCCCGTGCCCTGGCCAAAGTAGGCGCTTACGACACCAAGCCCAAGCTCAACGACTCAACCAAAAAGTTCTTCCTCACCCTCGGCGAAGTGTCTGCGGAACCCCTCAAGACCCACTTTAATAATCTCGTGCTCTCCGACGACCCGGAGAAGGTCAAAGCCGCCGACAAGGCCATCTCGCAGAACGTCCTCCTGCATTCGATCATGCGCAACACCATCGCGCCCGTCTTTCTCAACGCCGGCTTCCGTGGCAATGTCATCCCTGGCTCAGCCGACGCTACCTTCAATTTCCGCACCATCCCGGGCACCACTGCCGGTGAGTTGATCGACGAACTCCAGACCGTCATCAATGACCCGATGGTCGAAGTCCTCGAAGCGCCCATGCGCCTCTCCAATGCCACTCTGACTCCCGAACAGGAGAAGGCCATGGCCGCGGCAGCAGCACGCCGTAGCAAGCCCATCCCTGAGTCCCCACTCACCACCGAGTTGTACCAAGCCCTGGCCAAGCACGCCAAACTTACCTATCCAGAGGCCCTCGTCACGCCCTACCTCTTTCAGGCCGGTACCGACGCATACGCCTGGCGCTCTCGCGGTGTCCCCGTCTACGGAATCTATCCGTATCCGATCACTGCAGAAGACCTTACACGCATGCACGGTAACGACGAAAGAGTACCCATTGATTCGCTCGTGTCGGGCCTGAAGATGATCACCAATCTTCTACTCGATGTAGCAGCAAAAAAGTAGGAGTCTAACCCAATGCACTTTCTCAGACTCGCCCTGCTAGTGGGCGTGAATGGTCTTGCTGTATTCGCTCAACAAACAGCAATCTCTGGCGCTGTTATCGATCAATCCGGTGCCGTAATCTCGGGTGCCGCCGTGCGCCTCATCCCAGTTGACGGTGGCGCAACTGCCGCCGCTATCACCTCAGCCAGCGGGACTTACTCATTCCCCAGTCTTCAAGCCACTACATACAAATTGCGCGTCGAAGTCCCCGGCTTCACCCCCGCAGAGAGAACGATCAACCTGCTCGTCGGCCAGTCTGCCACCTCAGACTTTACCCTCAAGCCATCAGCCGCTTCAAGCACCATTGAGGTCAAAGAAGATGTTGTCGAGATCGACGTTAACTCCTCACAAGTCGGTGGCAACGTCGACCCCGGTCGGATGAAGAATACCCCGCTCAACGGCCGCAACTGGATGGAGCTTTCACTCCTGGTCCCCGGTGTCACCGTCAACGCCGTCTCAACAGTCCCGCTTGGCAACGGCAGCCAGGGCCGCTTTCAGATCAACGTCGATGGCCAACAGGTAACCCAAAACGCCGCCGGCACCGGCTTCGGCCAGCCCCAGTTCTCGCGCGAAGCAATGGCCCAGTTCCAAGTCATCACCAACCGCTTCGATGCCACCCTCGGCCGCTCGGCACAGATCCAGATCAATGCCCAGACCAAGTCTGGCACCAACACAATCCACGGCTCCGCCTACGGCTTCTTCCGTTCTGACCGCTTCAACGCGGCAGACCCCATTGGTCAACGCATCCTCCCCTTCAAGAACCAGCAATTCGGCGGCACTATAGGTGGAGCCATCATCAAAGACAAGCTCTTCTTCTTCGGTGCCTTCGAAGGCGAACGCCAGCCCTCTACCGTCGTCCTCACCCCCACCGGCTTCACCGGCCAGCGCTTTGAATTCCAGAACTACTTCCAGACCAACACCTACCTCACTCGCATCGACTATCAACAGAGCGCCTCAAAGCGCCTGTCATTCCGCTTTAATAAATCCGAATGGCGTAACCCCTTCGGCAATGTTACCGGCACCTCGCATCCCTCCCAAGCCGCCAAACAAACCCGCGACAACTGGAGCCTCTTCTTCAGCTACAACTGGACGATGTCGCCCACCCTGGTCTCAGAAATTAAATACGGTTTCAACAAGTTCCAGTGGTCCAACACTCCCTATGTGGACTTTCTTGAAATTCGCATCCCCGGTGCCGCCACCATCGGTGGACCCTTCAACTTCCCCCAGATCTTCGATCAGAAAACCCACCAGATTCGCAATGACCTCTACTGGATGAAGGCCGCCCACTCCGTCAAATTCGGAGGCGAATATCTTTCAAACAACCACACAGGCCTCTTCCAGCAGAACATCCGCGGCCAGGCCAACCCGCTCTCCGCCGCACCTGCCAACCTTGCTGCTCAAGTGCCCGTCTGGAACGACCCTAAAACTTGGAACATCCCCGCCTTCTCCGCCCTTACCAATAGCTATGTGCAAGGCTTCGGCAACTTCGACATCAACGTCCCCCGCAATGTCCTCGGCTTCTGGGTGCAGGACGATTGGAAGGTCTCAAAGAAACTCACCGTCAATCTCGGTGTACGTTACGACAACGACATCGGCATCTGGAACACCCCCACCCTCAAATCCAATGTAGTTCTTCCACGTGGCGGCCAGAATCGCAATATCGCTCCCCGCCTCGGCTTCGCCTATGACCTGCGTGGAGATCGCAAGACTGTCCTCCGCGGCGGCACTGGTCTCTACTTTGCCGACATCCAAGCCAACCAGGTCATCAACCAGTCCATCTTCAATGGTGAAAAATCCATCCAGGCCAGCGTCAATCGCAGTGCTACGGTATCGATCGACCTCTCCAACCCCTTTGGCGGAATCAACGGGCAGGACTTCGTCACAGGCAAAGCACCAACACCAATCCAGAACGTCCAGGTCCTCGACAGAAACGCCACAACGCCCTTCTCCTTTCAGTCCTCCTTCGGAGGCGAGCATCAGTTCAAATCCAACTGGACCGTCTCTGCGGACTTCGTCTACTGGCGCGTCTATAACGAATGGGTCCGCCAGGATCGCAACCTCTTCCTGAACCCCGTCACCGGCTTTCAGGCTGTACCTGCCACTGCCGGCCGCCCCGATCCCCGCTTCGGTCAGATCCTCAACTTCACCACCCCCAGCTCCAGCGGTGCCATCTATTACGGCGGCCAGTTTGAAGTCACCCGCCGCTTCGGCAATCGCTTTCAACTCGGCACATCCTACACTGTCTCAAAACTCATAGACTCGACTGACGGCGCATTCATCGCCTAGATTGAACTGATTGTTGACGTAGCTGAATG
>JBKJUN010000915.1:0-7230 GCA_046590555.1 Bryobacter sp.
ATCAGCTTGACCGTCTCTTCGTTGCCTCCAAAGATGGCACCGCTGCCACTTGCCCAAGTCCAGGCCTGATCACTGACATCGCGGCCTTCAGGGGTCCGCGAAATCACCGTAACGGTGTAGCTGCCAGCCTCCAAAATCGGGAAGCTGAGCTTGGCCAATCCGTCGGCACCGGTCTGACCAGTAGAGGTGGCCACAACAGGGCTGTTGCGTTGTCCGTTGTCATAAATGTAGCGGCGCAACTCGGCACGGAAGCTGCCGGCAATTGGCTTTGAATCGTAGTCTTTGATGTTGACGTTGTAGGTAGCGTTGGCCCCGGGCTCAACCACATACTTGTCGGCGTTGACTACAACCATGTGACTGCCGCGTGTGGCAATTACCAGCCCATAGCCGGAGACTTCGCGGTTGCCCTCGTCCATTACCTTGGCTTCGAGCCGAAACAGGTAATCCTGTTCGACTACAGGCGTGGGCAGTTGGATCGTTAGCTCACCCTTGTCATCGAGCTTGCCTTCTTTCTCTTCACCTTGTTCGCCACGGAAGAAATTACTACCGCTATCGTCTTCTTCTGTTTGTTCATAGCTGGTTTCTTCGCGGTCATACCAGGGCGGATAGTAGGGTGCACGGCGCACGGTGTAGGTTACCTTAGCTCCCTTAACGGGTTCTCCGAAGAAATACTTGGCCTGAATGGTTGCGTCGACTCGTTCTCCTTGAACCACTCGAGGCTTGGTCGGCTTTATCTTCACTTCGTATTCCGGCTTCTTGTATTCTTCGACCTGAAAGCTTGTATAGCTTTCCATCAGGCCGGAGCTGAACTTGATCGAATAGAAACCCAAAGCGGCGGTGACCGGCAAATCGAATTCCCCTTTGACGGAGCCAAAACTGGAAACGCGAAGTTCCTTTCTGAAGATAGTCTTGCCTTCGCCGTCGAGGATCTCGGCATTGACTTCGCGAAAGGCCGGAAGCTCATAACCAAACACGGCTGGCTTGCGGAAGATGCCTTTGAAGTGAACCTTGTGCCCAGGACGATAAACCGGCCTGTCGGTGTAGGCATAAGTGCTGATGTGGCGCTCTTCATTGGGCTGAAAGTTGTATTCGTTCAGGGCATCGAAGGCAACATCTTTGCCTCGGGTGGCGACCACAAAAACGTCACTGGAATCTTTGGCACTAAGCTTGGCAAAACCTTGTGCATCGGTTTTGACAGAAGCGTGTAGCATCTTGTGAGACCGGAATTCGACATCAACACCGGCGAGAGCATGGCCGCTGATACGATCCACAACTCGGGCATAGGCCTGACCGGGTTGGGTTTTGGTAAGCACTGCCATGCCACTGACGCTCACCAGCGTGTAGGCGCGCAGCTTGCCGTCGGTTGCCTCTACCAGATAGAGACCAGCATCGGTGGCCGGCACATCAACCTGCTGTTCATCCCAACGCTTGGCTGTAGATACGAATTCCTTCCAGGTCTTGATCAGTTGCTTTTCGTTGATAAATGGAATTGAAGCGTAGGTCGTACCTTTTTCTCCCGGTTGCCTCGCAACAGGTTTGGCTTCCGTTGTTCCACGCCACGACATTCGAGCATCGGCAGTAAACTGGCTGCGGACAAAGAGCTGCGTGCGGTTGCGCAGGCGGCGCTTCATCTTGAGAAATTTGGCCAGCAAATTATCTTCTTTTGGCAAGTCTGCGACCTGATTGCCAAAGCTGTGAGCGTCACCCAACTGGCCTAGGAATTCGCCGGCTTTCTCCACGCGGTAAAGCCGGAAATCGAGACTCTTGAGATTTTGAGCCCACATCTGGATCTTGGGCTGCTCACCCGGAGCAAAAGTCTTGTTTGATGTCAGGGCAAAGTAGGTTTGGCCCTCTTCTTGAGCCACTACAGGAACAACGACGATCAGAGCAGCAAGCGTAAGCCAACGCCGCATAGATTTACTCCTCCAGGATCTTCCATCGATAGACGCCCTTGAAGGCACTATTACCCGGCACCGGCCGCCAACGAGGCTGCGGGTGCCGCATCAATTCATCCAGACTCAGCCGTCGAATCTCTCCGGCTTGCTGATTTACAGGACCAGTATGATACACGACGTAGCGGACTTTGTTGGGTTCAATCTGACTTTGTCCAAGAAATACCATTACATGCCAGGAATTGGGTGAGTCGTGTTGCTCATAGAAGAGCAGGTCGCCCGGCCGTGCGCGATCTAGGGTGTCGCCTATGCGCCGGCAATTCTCCCGCATCAGAGTCTTTGCGTCGGCGAAGTGGCGCAAGCCGTCTGGAGTCGCAAAGAGAGGGCCGCTGCGGGTCTGGATGGCCGGAAGCGCAGGAACCATCGGCAATTCGTTTCTTGCGATCCAGGCTGAATCGCGGCGAGAGAACGATTCGCGAAAGGCATAGCGGACCAGCGAGGAGCAATCCTGGATCTCGCGTGGTCTTTTGGCCGGCTCGACATAAACTTGCGCCTCAGCCAAATAGGTGAACCAGAGCCGAAATGCGGTGCGATCGGCTGGATCATCCAGCCGACCCAGGGCAACCGCAAGCAGAAGAAAGAGAAAGTACACCGTGACGAGAGATTAACACTGGATCGAGACCAGTTGTGAGGATTCACTACCTATACAATTGAGAGGTTAACCATGAAGCCTCTCGAAAATAAAGTAGCCGTGATCACGGGCGCCTCCCGTGGATTGGGTAAAGCAATGGCCCTTGCCCTCGCCGAACAAGGTGCATCAATTGCCCTTGTCGCCAGAGACGCCGCCGCCCTGGCAGAAGTAAGTGCCGCGATCCAGGCCATCGGCGGAACCGCAGAAAGCTATGTCGCCGATGTGACCGATGAAGCCAGTGTCGCTGCCCTCGAAGCGGCAGTGATCGCCCGCTTTGGCAAGGTGCAGATCCTCGTCAACAATGCCGGAATGAACCTGCGAAAGAAGATCCACGAGTTCACCCTTGAGGAATGGATGCGGGTCACCAACACCAATCTCACCAGCGTCTTCCTGATGTGCCGCGCCTTCGTGCCGCACATGAAGGGTCAAGGCTATGGCCGCATCATCAACATGACCTCGATCATGGCCCATGTATCGCTGCCTGAACGCACCGCCTATTCCAGCACCAAAGCCGCACTGCTGGGCTTGACCAAGTCTCTGGCGATGGAACTCGCCCCCGACAACATCACCGTTGTTGGCATCTCACCCGGCCCCTTCCTCACCGAGATGAATCTCGCTATCTCGAACGATGCTGAAAAGAACGCGATGTTCCTGTCCAAGATCCCTGTTGGCCGTTGGGGCAAGGTAGAAGAAATTGGTTCGCTCGCTGCTTATATTTGTTCCGATGCCGCTGGATTCATAACGGGCACGGACATCCTGATTGACGGAGGTTGGTGTGCGTCTTAGTGCAATTCTGATCGGTTCGCTGTTGTTACTGGGAAGCTGCAACCAGTCAAAGAAGCGTTTGATCGGGGTGGTGCCAAAGGCAACATCCCATGTATTTTGGGTGGCTGTCGAAAAAGGTGCCAAAGCAGCAGCCAAAGAGTTTCAGGTGGATATCGAATGGAACGGTGCCCCATCGGAAACTGAATATGCGCGGCAGATCCAGATTGTCGATTCGATGATCAATCGCCGTGTCGATGGCCTGGCTGTCGCAGCTACGGAACGCAGAGCGCTGGTGGCAAGCGTCGATCGCGCCATGAAGCAAGGCATACCTGTCACAATTTTCGACAGCGGGATCGAAGGCGAAAACTACACCAGCTATGTCGCCACCAACAACTACGAAGGTGGGCAGTTGGGCGCAAGAGCGCTGGCCAAGCTGATTGGCGGCAAAGGTGAAGTGGGCATCATCCTGCATGCTCCCGGCAGCGCATCGACAATGGACCGCGAACGCGGCTTCACCGACGTGATCGAGAAAGAGTTTCCGGAAATCAAAATCGTAGCCACTCAATACGGGATGGCAGATCGATCCAAGGCAAGGGCCGGCGCCGAAAACATCCTCACCGCGCATCCCAACCTGAGCGGCTTCTTTGGATCGTCTGAACCTTCCACAACCGGCGCCTCACTCGCAGTCAAAGCACGCGGTCTGGCGGGCAAGGTAAAGGTTGTAGCCTTTGATGCCTCCGACAATCTTGTCGCAGACATGAAGGCTGGCGCGATCCAGGCAATGGTGGTACAGGACCCCTTCCAGATGGGCTATCAGACCGTGAAAACGCTGGTAGATAAACTTGACGGCAAGACCCCGCCCAAGCGGATCGATCTTTCGGCCAAAGTGATCTTTGCCGATGAGATCAACAAAGCGGAGAACCAACGGCTGCTCTCGCCGGAGCTGAAGTAGATGCCAGTTGTTGACGCCTCGCAGTTGAGAGAGCTTTGTTCGAGGTTACTCGAAGGGGTAGGCGTCAACCTGAGCGAAGCGAATTTTGCGGCGACTGCGCTGGTGGCATCAAACCTGAGGGGTGTCGATTCACACGGTGTTGCGCTGATGCGCTATTACCTCGAACAACTCGAGTGTGGAGACATGGAGCCGCAGGGTGACCCCGAACTGCTCCACAATTCAGGCTGCACAGCCTTGGTCGATGGCCACAACGCGCTCGGTCAGATCGTAGCCAGATTCTGTTGTGACCAGGCGATTGCCCTCGCAATGGATCATGGTTGCGGCATCGTCTCAGCCAGACATTCGAATCATTTCGGAGCTGCTGCCTATTGGGTGCAGCGGCTGAATGCTGCCGGCTTCATCGGGATGGTGCTTTGTAATGCCTCTCCTGCTGTTGCTCCCTGGCAAGGCAAAGAAGGCCGTGTCGGGACCAACCCGATCTGCTTCGGAGTGCCCGGGGCCTCGCCCTTTCTGCTCGATATGGCAACGACGACGGTGGCGGCGAACAAGATCTTCAACGCCTACAGCGCAGGCAAGCCGGAAGTACCGGCAGGTTGGGCGCTCAATAGCGACGGTGTGCCAACGACCGACACGATCGAGGCCTACAAGGGACTCCTCAATCCACTCGGCGGCTACAAGGGTTCTGGCCTCGCGGTGATGGTGGAGATGTTATGCGGAGTCCTGTCCGGCGGGGCGATGTCCAACGAACTTGGCGGGATTCGCTTCAGAGGTGCTCCAGTGGATGTCAGTCAGTTCTATCTGGCTCTCGATCCGAAGTGTTTTCTCGATCCTGGCGAGTATGAATCGCGAGCTGTGAAGCTGACAAAGAAGCTCAAAGAAGTACAGCCAGCCAGCGGCTATGACGAGGTGCTCGTTGCGGGCGAACCCGAATTGCGAAGCGAAGTCAAACGCCGCAAAGAAGGCATCCCACTGGCTGACGACACCTGGCAGAGTCTGTCGGAGTGGGCTCAAAAGCTCAATGTGCCTCTGCCGGTTTAGGCCTTGGTAAACTTGGCCCCTTGCTCCGGGGTCATGCTGGGGTTCTTGAAATTAATGCCCATGTAGCTGGTGAGCCGTGGGAACACATCCGTATTGCGAACCAGGCCTTCAAATGGCAGACTCCCCGGGCCAGTAGACGTGATCGTCGTGTATTCAGAAGTGTGGTTCATCCCCGTGTAGGCGACCCCGTAGTGATTGCTCAAAACCAGCCCCAGAACACCCAGTGTCTTGTCCTGGATCTGGTTGATCGAGACACCCTTCTGGCCCCCCGCCGAGGCCGAGACCCAGCCTGCTTCCTGTGCCGTAAGCACGATGCCACGCTGCGCTTCAATCACCTCACGCACACGAGTAGGCGACGGCTTGGTGCCCAGCAACTGGCTGATCGTGTTGAAAGAACTCTTGGCCTTCACGATTCTCTCAAAGCATTTACCCGAGTCGACATACTCAAGGCCCATGCCGTTCAGACCCGGGCTCGAATTGCCGTGGTCGCTGGTACTAATCACCAGAGTGTCGCCCGCACGGGCGGCGAAGTCGAGACAAACTCCGAGCGCGTCGTCGTAGGCAAGTTGATCCCAGAGCTGCCCAGCGATGTCGTTGTCGTGCGCGGCGTGGTCTACCCGCGCACCTTCCATCTGCATGATGAAACCCTTGGGCGAGGACTTCGCGAGAGCGTCGAGCGTGAAGGTGGTCATCTCCGCGAGTGTCGGAACATCTACCTTGTCGATGGTGTAAGGAATGTGAGAATCAGAAAAGATGCCAAGCACTGGCTTTGCCTTTGAAGCAGCGTTCAACTCAGCCCTGGTCTTGACGATCTGATAGCCGGCAGCTCCATAATCAGCCATGGCATCGAATTTGTCTTTTCGCTTCTCTTTCAGGAAGAACTTCTGCCCACCCCCAAGAATGTAGTCGACCCTGTTCTTGTACTGCAGACCGATCAAATGCTCATCATCACGGCTTGGCTGGACAGCGGCGAATCCAGCAGGGGTCGCATGGGTGACGGTGGCAGTGGTCACCAACGCTGTCTTGCGTCCTGCCTGCTTGGCCAACTGTAGAATCGGAGTCAGTTTGGTGCCGTCGGGGAGAGTATTCACTGCGGCATTGTTGATCCGGCTGCCGGAGCCCCAGGCCGAAGAAGAACTCGAAGAGTCAGTGACAGGCGAATTCAGAGCGGCAACATCCTGAACCCCGCGCGAGGCGGTCATATCGTTCATCAGCGCAGCCCAGCGCGTTCCCTTCCCGCGAGCAATCTGCGAGAAATACTCGGCCATCATCAGCACGCCAGGACTCATGCCATCAGAAACACAGAAGATGATGTTCTTTGGCTTGCCTGCTTTAGCCTTGACTTGTGCCGGAGTCAACAACGCGGCTGCACCCAGACCCAACGGAATAGAGAAAATCTGACGACGATTCATGCTCTTTCTGTTGTATCAGGGCGCAGCCATGCCCTGCCTTATTTTTCTTGAACGGGCGGATCTTTCCAGCGACCGGCATCTTTGAGACCGCGTTTGAGCAGATATTCGATTTGCCCATTTAAACTGCGCAAATCGTCGTCCGCCCACCGCTTAAGTTGATCAAGAGTGTGGGCGTCGACGCGCAATAGAAAGGATTTTTTCTCTGCCATTGAAGCTGCCTTTTAGTGGTGAAGCGTACCTGCGTTTACAACAGGCTGTGTGCCACGTTCGCCGCAGAGCACAACCAGCAGGTTCGACACCATGGCGGCCTTACGTTCAGAATCAAGGTCCACGATACCCTTCTTGCTAAGCATGTCCAGTGCCATTTCCACCATTCCCACTGCGCCTTCGACGATCTTCGAGCGAGCGGCGATAATGGCCGAAGCCTGCTGCCTCTGCAGCATCACGTGAGCGATTTCTGGCGAGTAGGCAAGGTGTGAA
>JBKJUN010000926.1:0-4587 GCA_046590555.1 Bryobacter sp.
AAACCCAGCGCCCCGTCCAGCTCTTCTACCGTCATTAGTGGAGTCACATTCAACTCAACACCCCCACTTGCACCCACCGTCACTGACAACGCTGCTGCTGCAGCACTATCTGGCGCATCAATAATCATGACAACGTCAGTCCCGCTGTTAGAAAAGTAAAGGCAATCCATCTTGCCTTTAACGCTCTTCACTGCTGCCTGCACGGCAGCCTTGCGGCCAGAGGCCTTCTCTTTGAGTAAACCATTCAAGCCGGCAGCCGTGTATCGGCCCTGTACTAGAAACTTAGCCATCGAATTTCTCCTTCGGGCGCGATCAATCCCGCCTTCAAGATCATACTCCAGCTAGAGAGGCCGCGTATCCGGCAACGTACGATTCAACCCGCTGCAATCGTTAAACAAACCCGCAAGCCAGGTCTGCTTCCAATTCGGCCACGGGTCATAGCTCAACGTGTTGTCTTCCCGCACTACCCACACATGCACCGTGTCATTCCCAAACTTCCACCCATTCCCGTACCCATCCTTGCAGGTCACCTTGCGCACCACCTGCATCGTCGCAAAATCCGTGTACGCGCTTTTCTCTCCCCAGTCCTCAACAAACTTCGTGTAGGGGTAATACTTGCAGGGCTTCTCCGGCGCGCAACCCCAATGCCGGTAAGCGCCCTGATAATCCTTCTTCTCAAGCAATGCGCGAAACTCGCTCAGCTTCGCCTGCTCCTTGGAATTACGCAGGTAAAAATACCCACCCGTCACCAAAACCACCAGCCCTAAAATGCCGAGAACGGCGCGAACAATATTCTTGTTCCGCCGTTCTTCACCAGCTCCGTAATTATCTAGATAAGAGGACATAGCCTACTTGACGGGATGTGCTTTGTCGTAAGCCGCCGTTGCATCAGCCGTGATCTCAAGTGTCGTCTTGAAGTGCACCGCATTCGACGTGTCGAGCACGATATCGTACCCTTTCTCATCGGCAAGTTTTTTCACAACATCCTGCATACGCTGGCTGGCCTTGAGCAAAATTTCCTGTCTGTCTCGCTCCACTTCTGCCTGCAGGTCTTCTTGCTTACGCGTCATCTCACGTTGCTTGCGTTGGCCTTGGCCCTGCAAATCGGCTTCTACCTGAGGGGTCAATTTGCCCGCTCCAGCATTGATACGGTTTTGGACGTCGGCAAGTTCCGCATCCAACCTCTTCAAATCGTCGGTACGTGGCTTGAACTTCGCTTCAAGATCGGCCTGCGCCTTCTTGATTTCCGCCGTATCGAGTAGCGCCTTTTGCGTATTCAAAATCGCAATCTTCGCCTGGCCAAACAGCGCCATTGTCATAAAGGCGCCCAGCGCCACTCGCATCATCATCGTCTTCATGGTTGCTGACTTCTCCTAAAATCTCAAAGCGACGCTCTAGCCGAGCACCGCTAAGATTTCGCTTTCCCTTAAGATCAAATACTCTTCCCCGCTCACTTTGGTTTCAGATCCGGAATATTTACCGAACAGGATCTTGTCGCCAACCTTCACTTCCATGGCCACGCGGCGGCCATCCTTGAGCTGTTTGCCGGCACCCACGGCCAATACTTCGGCCTCCTGGGGCTTTTCCTGCGCGCTGTCAGGCACGTAGAGGCTGCCAATCTTATTGCTTTGCGTCTCAAGACGCTTTACTAGCACATGGTCGTGCAACGGACGTAGATTCATATAGACTCCCTGGAACATTACCAATCTAGCAAACCAGCGCACCAATCCGCCGGATTCGAAGACCCGGCCCTACGAACAATCCAAAAAAATCGCACTTTCTGACACTGCTTAATTCAATTGCAACCGTTAGGCGCACAATATGAATAAGTACCAATGAAGACGCTGCTCCTCCTCGCTCTCTCCCTTCCGCTCCTCGCCAAAGACCCCTACTTCTTCGAGAAGCCTTACCTCCAGCTCGGCAACCACCCCGCCCTTGCTGCCAAAGAATCTCTCGAACTCATGTGGATCGGCCACGACAAAGACGCCGCCTTCACCGTTGAATACAAACCCGCCAACTCCTGGCTTAAAGCCACCCCCAAACAAATCCGCCGTGTCGACTTCACCGGCACCGAGGCCCACCGCGTCTACGCCGCTACCCTCTCTAACCTAAAGCCCGGCAAGCCCTTCTCCTACCGCATCTCGACAGACGGCAAAGTCATCTTCGAAGCTGCCGCCATCGCCCGCAAGCCGGCAAACGAAGCTTCCCACTTCGTAGTCTTCGGCGATTGCGCCGCCAACACCAAAGGCCAGCGCGAAGTTGCCTTCCACGCCGCCCAGCAAAAGCCCGACTACATCTTCATCACTGGTGACATCGTCTATAGGCGCGGCCGCGTCTCTGAATATCAAACCAACTTCTGGCCTATCTACAATGCCGATCAAGCCGACCCAACCCAGGGCGCGCCCCTTCTCCGCTCTACCCTCTTTACCGGCGTCATCGGCAACCACGATTCCCAACCCATAGTCGATTTCGACAAGACTCCCGACGGCCTTGCCTACTACCTCTATTGGGCCCAACCCACCAACGGCCCCATGCTCCAACCCGGAGACAAGCAAGTTCCAATCCTCCAGGGTTCAGAAGCGATCCAGAAAAAATTCCTCGATGCCACCGCCGGTCAATACCCCCGCATGGCCAACTTCTCTTTCGATTACGGCAACGTCCACTGGACGGTCCTTGATTCCAACATCTACGTAGATTGGACTTCAGAAGAATTCCGCCAATGGGTCCGCAACGACCTGAAGGCCGCCTCCAAAGCCAAGTGGCGCATCGTTGGTCTCCACCACCCGCCCTTTAATTCTTCAAAAGCCCACTTTAAAGAGCAACGCGTCCGCGTCCTCGCCGACATCTTTGAAGAAGGCAAAGTCGACCTCGTCCTCGCCGGCCACGTCCACAATTACCAGCGCACCCACCCTCTCACCTTCAAAGTCGAACCCGGCTTCGTCCTCGGCAAGAACGCCGAAGTCCCCGGCCAATGGACCCTCGACAAATCCTTCGACGGCGACAAGAACACCAGCCCCAAAGGCGTAATCTACATCACCACTGGTGCTGGTGGCGCAAACCTCTACAACACAGAACAAAATGCCGACCCCGCAAGCTGGCAGGAATTCACCAAACAGTTCGTCTCGAACATTCATTCTTTCTCGGTCATCGACGCAGAAGCAAAGCAGCTCACCCTCAAGCAGATCTCCGCTGAAGGCAAAGAGCTAGACCGCTTCACCATCAAGCGCTAAGCTGGGGACGCTTTAGGCTTTCATCTTTGTCAGTAGACGGAGTATTCACATCCACATTTCGGCACAGAATCTTTTTTATATAACTTTTGTCCGATATGCTTCTCGATGAGCAATGCTCCGCGTCAACTAGTTCTTCTATTCCAGTCGGGACAGAGGGACCCTCACTATCACGGGGAGGCTTTAATCAAAAGCCCCTCATTGTTTTACGAGGGCGAAGCGACTGATAATGAACTGTCAAGGATGAGCACAAATACGTCTAGCCCGGCCATCGCTGCAACCGCTGCCGCCCCCCAGATCGAACTCGTCTACAGCCGTGAAAACTTCGCAACCGTTCCGTTGCCGGAACGTGTCGCAGATTACCCAGAACTTCGCTACATGGGATCGAAAAGACGCTTGCTTCCATGGATCCACGGCGTTCTGAAGTCCTTGCCCTTCGAAACGGCGGCGGACCCGTTCGTAGGAAGCGGCTGCGTCTCCTACTTGCTTAAGGCTATGGGTAAGCGCGTCATCGCTTCCGATTTTCTTAATTTCCCAGCAGTTCTGGCAGCGGCGACTGTCGCTAACAACACCTACAAGCTGGACGGACCCGCGATCAAACAACTTCTCTCGCCTCGCCTCAACGGGCCGCACTTCATTGAAAAGACCTTTGAAGGAATTTTTTATACGCCTAACGACCTACGTTTCCTCGACCGCGTCGCAGCGAACCTTGAAGCTCTAGGCAATCCTGCCCAGCGCGCCCTTGCCCGCGCCGCCCTCATACGGTCCTGTCTAAAAAAGCAGCCGCGGGGCGTTTTCACAGTCTCTGGCGACCTTTCCCGCTACGATGACGGGCGCCGCGATCTCCGGCTATCCATCGAGGAACACTTCATCGAACAGGTTGAATCCTTTAACCGCGTAGTCTTCGACAACGGCCGACGCCATACGGTGAAGCGGGCCGACGTTTTCAGCCTAAAGCCAAAAGGTATTGATCTCGTATACCTGGACCCTCCCTACGTGCCGCGCTCGGACGACAATTGTTATATGAAGCGCTACCACTTCCTGGAAGGTCTTTCCTGTTACTGGAAGGGCCAGCGGATCATGGAAGAAACGCGGGTCAAGAAGATCGAGAAGCCCCACACTCCTTTCAGCTACCGCAAGAGCGCTGTTGATGCCTTCGACCGCATGTTTCAGATTTATCGCGATAGCATCATCGTTCTATCGTACAGTTCCAACGGCTACCCCGACCGAGACGAGCTAGAGAATCTCTTGCGGCGCTACAAAGGATCCGTAACCGCTTTCGAGAAGCCCCACCGCTACCACTTCGGGACGCATAGCAGCGTGGAACGAGCCGAAGTTCACGAATATCTGATCGTAGGAC